>NZ_DATIRC010000156.1:0-39330 GCF_035470145.1 Romboutsia sp. | reverse complement strand
TTATAAACAAGTCATCTGGCTCTATAAATATTTTTCTATGAGATCCATATGCTATTCTTGAAAGACCTGCCATAGGTTCCCCTTGACTTCCTGTTGTTATTATAGTTATTTCTTCACTCGGGTACTTGTTTATATCATCTATATCTACAGTGTACTCTTGTGGTATGTGTAAATACCCTAGTTCTATAGCTACTTGTGAAATATTTTCCATACTTCTTCCACTAAAAACTATTTTCCTATTTTGTGCTATTGATGCATTTGCAATTTGCTGCATTCTATGAATATTAGATGCAAATGTAGCAACTATAACTCTCCCTTTTGCATGAGAAAAAATTCTATTTAACGTTTCACCTATAGTCTTTTCTGAAAGTGAATGTCCGCCTCTTTCTACATTTGTGCTATCCGCCATTAAAAGCAATACACCTTTTCTGCCTAATTCGGCTATTCTATTAAGGTTTGTCATTCGTCCATCTATAGGAGTATAATCTATTTTAAAATCACCAGTATGAAGTATAATTCCTGAAGGTGTATGTATAGCTAAAGCACATGCATCTGCTATGCTGTGAGTTACTCCTATAAATTCCACTTTTATATTTTCTAATTTAATAGTTTGTCCTGTCTTAACTGGTTTTAGTTTAGCTTCGTTTACTATATCATGTTCTTTTAATTTATTTTCAACTAATCCTAATGTAAGTTTAGTTCCATATACTGGCATATTTAATTGTTTTAATATATATGGAATAGCTCCTATATGATCTTCATGACCATGAGTTAAAAACATTCCCTTTACTTTTTCTTTATTTTCAAGTAGATACTTTATATCTGGTATTACTAAGTCAACACCATACATATCTTCATCTGGAAAAGATACGCCTCCATCAATTACTATTATTTCATCTTTGTATTCTATAGCTGTTATATTTTTACCTATCTCCCCAAGTCCACCTAGCGGGATTATTCTAACATTACTATTATCCATATTTAACTTCTCTCCTTTTTCATTTCTATATTGTATATAAATTCTTACTATATTTTTATTTAGGATTGTCTAGTGATCATTAATTATGACTATCTCAGTAATATTTTCTTTACTTATTTATCATAAATTTTAAGTACGTTACCTTATCATTACTATTAGTTTTCCTCTAAATATATATATTAATTCTATTTTTAAGTAAAAATTATAAAAAGCTACAAATCCTCATTACGAGTCTTTGTAGCTTTTTTCTATTCATACTATTTTACTATAGCATCATATTCTTCTTTATTTTTAGGAGCTTTTAGTTCTCCTTTTTCAAACTTATCAGCTTCTTTATTTACATAATCTATTATATCTTGAGGAACTAAGTTCTTAGTAGTATCTGGTATCCCTACTGCACCTTGTTGAAGTCCATATACATCAGTCGTTCCACCTTGGAATTTTCCATCTACTAATTCTTTAACTGTATTAAAGACTCCTACATCAACTCTTTTTATAGCTGAAGTTAATACATTATCTGGTGCTAAACTACTTTGATCTCTATCTACACCTATTGCGAGTTTTCCATTTTCTTTAGCTGCTTCTATAGCACCAGTTCCAACATCACCACCCGCAGTAAATATTATATCTGCACCTTTTGAGTACATTTGGTTAGCTATTGCCTTTCCTTTTGCTTGATCTGTGAATGAGTTTGCATATTGCACCTGTAATTCTATATTAGGATTAGCTTCCTTTGCTCCTGCCATATATCCATATTGGAAAGATTCGATAACTGGTAATTCCATACCACCTATAAATCCTATGTTATTGGTTTTAGTCATTTTTCCAGCTACTAATCCAGCTAAGTATGAAGATTCTTGAGAGTTAAATAATATTCCTTTTACATTATCTGGTACATTTTTATATGTTTCATCTACTATAACAAATTTTTGTTCTGGGTATAACTTAGCTCCCTCTTCTATCGCTGGTGCCAATTTCATTCCTACTCCTAGTATTAAATCTACATCTTCATCTACTAAAGTTTCTACGTTTGTTGCGTAATCTGAGTCTTGTCTTGATTCTAAGTACTTAATTTCTACACCTAATTCTTTTTCTGCCTTTTGAAGACCTTCCCATGCAGATTGATTAAATGATTGGTCATTTACACCTGCTACGTCTGTTATCATAGCTATTGTTAATTTGTTGTCCTTTGCTTCATTCTTATCATTATTTGAGCATCCTGCTAATAATGATGCCGATAGAACTAATGCTAATGATAGTGATACTACTTTTTTTAATTTCATGTCATAACCTCCAAATATAGTTACTTTAAAAAAATCCTTTTATCTGCATGATAAAAGGATAATTATTTTTATATTAATTTAACCATTCAAATATCTTTTTAGTCTCTCTGAGCTAATTTAAAGATATATTTTGATTTCTTTATTTAATTTCTTTAGATTTTTACATCTTCATATACATTTATCAATATTAATAATTATATTTTAATCTAAATTATTTTTTTGATTAAAATATAGGGTATTCATTACATGCATCATAGTACCGATTATTAAACAATCCTCATCTATATCAAACTCTGCTGTATGAAGATGATGTATTATATTACGTTTTTTATTTCTACATCCTACATGAAAAAATACTCCTTTACAGTTTTCTGTATAAAATGAAAAGTCTTCTCCTCCTAAAGATGGTTTTTTTCTCATTATAAATTTATCTTCTCCTAACACTTCTTTTGTATTATATCTTATAATATCCACCATTTCTTTATCATTTATAACTGCTGGATATCCATCATCATCTATTATAAGCTGTCCTTTACATCCAAATGATTGCGATATATTTTCTACAACACATTTTATTCTATTAATCATAAAATTTCTAGTATCACTATCTAGAGTTCTTAGTGTTCCTTTCATATTTACCTCTTCACAAATAATATTTTGAGCATCTCCACCTTGTATTTTTCCAATAGTTAAAACAGCACTATCTAATGGTGATAAATTTCTACTTATTATACTTTGAAATGCGGTTATAATATGAGATGCTGCTACTAGAGCATCTATTCCATTTTCAGGATAAGCTCCATGTGCTTTTTTCCCTTTTATAACTATATTTAATGTATCAGTACTTGCATTTAAAGTATCATATTTGGTTTCCACGTATCCAGTTTCAATGTGTGGCATTACATGAAGACCAAACATATAATCCACTTTAGGATTCTCAAGACATTTATCCTGTACTAATAATTTGGCCCCTCCTAGCGTCTCTTCTGCTGGTTGAAATAAAAATTTAACATTTACATTTAACTTTTCCTTCATTGAATTTAATATTTTACATGCCCCTAGTAACATTGCTATATGAGCGTCGTGTCCACAAGCATGCATTTTTCCTTGATTTATTGATTTATATGAGTGAGTTGTTTTTTCTTGAATTGGTAATGCATCTATATCAGCTCTTATTCCTATAGTTGTTGTATTTTTAGGATTTATTAGATATGCCATTATTCCATTATGTTCCTTAAAATCTATATACTCTATTTCAATTTCTTTTAAGTAGTTAATTACTTTTTCCTTTGTATCATATTCTTCTAATGATAACTCTGGGATTTTATGAAATTCTCTTCTTACATCAATTATCCATTCTTTAATATCTTCACAATATTTAAGTACAGTTTGTTTGTTCATGTTATTCTCTCCTCTATATTCCTTGAAAGATAGACATCATATATTACAACATCTGTGTTAAATATTTATGCTTAACAAACCTTTATATTCCAATTTAATTTTATATAACTTTTATTACTCATAAGTTATACTAACTATTTATCGATACTAAAAATATTACGTATTCCATATATTAATTCGACCTCTTTTATAATTCTATATTTAATGTAAATATAGAATTATTTTATTTATATAATCATAAATATATTATATAAGCTATTAATAATGAACTGTCATGTATTATGTATTTTTATTTTTTATTAAAGGATTAGTTTTTTTAACATAGAATTAATGTAATTAAGTAAACAATTTTATTTTTATAAAGGGTGGGTGCTAAATATGATTGAAATGGTTAAATTTCCTTATAATAACAGAGCTATTGCAAGATTAGATTCTAATAATGTGGTTCATAATCACCTATATCATCACTGTCCTATTGGTAAGGTTGATGAAAATAATATAGTATATAATCTTGATGATACCCCTGTAGGTAGAGTTGATAAAAATGGCGTTATTTATTCTCATCATTTAAATGATTCTCCTGTTGGTAAAGTTGATGAAAATGGTCTCGTTTGGGAAAACTCTTCTTCGATCGCTAGAATTGATGGTTCTAATGTTTTATTAGCTGGTAGCGCTTATTTATTGTTGATACATGGAAATAGATAATTAAAAAGGACAGAAATTCTGTCCTTTTTATATATTAAGGTATTACATTAAAGATTACTTTCTTCACTTATTGGTAATTCATTTTAGATATTAATAATATCTTTTTATTTTATATTTATATATATTGTAAGCTTATATTTGATGTAGATTTATTATTTTTATATTTCTGTTGTACTATCTTATATCTAGATGAAAAAGTAAATGCAACTATAAGAGATGTGCCTACTATCATAGCTACTCTTTTCTTCATGCTTATTTCTTTATTTCTTTTTTTAGTTTTAAATTCATGTATACATATAACTTTTCTCATACATTTTGCCTCCAACTTCGAAAACTTTTTCCCATAATCTATTTTACTACTTTTATTCACTAAAATCTTTATTTTTATTTAAAAATTTTATTTTTGATGCAAAAAAATAAAGTATTGATATATCAATACTTTATTTTATATACTAACTAGCTATTAATTATTTGCTTTATCTATAAATTGTAATCAAAACCATAAATTTTTCTAATATATACTATTCAAATTTTTATATTAATTTTTTATTTAATAAACTGATATATAAAATTAATCATCATTGGTTTAAATACACCACTATAGTCAACAATCTGAGCTACTTGACGATTATTTCCTGTTTGACTATTATAATTTGCTATTTTGAAAGTTAAGTATCCATCAACTTCCTCAACTAAATAACCAGCGTCCCTTGTATTTGATATTTCTAAGTCTCCCATATCAACATTTAAATCTTTTACTACTTCTTTATTAGCGCATAAAATCCCTGTTGAATATGTACTTATATCTGTTGCAAAAACTATATATTTACTATTTGTTTCTTTTTCATCTGATTTTATAAATAATCTATTTGTCAAACTACTTTTAATCATATTAACAGGTATTAAATTCGCATCTACAGCTTCATCTAAATTAATTCTTGTTGTTTTAATAAAACTGTCCATATCAAATTTATCAGATTCTATTTTTAATATATTCAATGTATCTATATTTTCTTTAGGTATATATTTTGCTACATTTTCAAATACATGATATATATCCTTTATTTCATATCCTTTACTTATGTAATTTTCTTTTATTTCATATTCTTCATCAAATTCCTTAACTAATTTAGGTAATTCCTCTTTAGTATCAGCATATTTTATACTCGTTACAAATGGTATTATCTTATTTGGTTTCATTAGGAATGTTTCTAATGGTTTTATAACTTCATTAGCTTCCTTTATATCACTTTCTTCAAATGCCACTTCTATACCGTCTTCTAAAAATGCCACTTCGACTTCCATTTCATATTCTTCTTCATTTATTATGTTAGTTCCAACTGGATACATTACTATTAGCTTACTCTTATCAAATACATATCCAAATGAGTAGTCTATTTCTAATTGTTTTTTCATTTGTTTTCTCCTTAGCAGTTATGATGTAAATATATTATCATAGTTTTAATATGTTTTATAGTATATACATATTATAAACGTTTAATTTTAAGGTTAATACCATACATATTTATTTTTATACGTTTTATAAAAATAGCTCCTATTATAATTATCCCAAATAATCCCGATAATGGATAAATAAAATTAACTAGCATTGAAAATGGCAACCTACCTCCAATAAATCCTAAAACTGTACAAGCTATAGCTATTATAGTAAACTTACTACTCTTTTCTTCTGCAAAACTAGTACATACACTCCAAAGTAAAGGAACTGCAGTAGTATAAATTCCAGCTATTAACATAAGTGAAAATATCATACCAATTATAGGACCTATCTTATCTGCCATATATAGTGTTGGTATTTCCTTGATATATATATTTTGTATATCTGACATTATACCTAAGTTAAGGGTTATTGCTGCAATCATAAATATTACTCCACCTAATATACCTCCCCAAATACAACTTTTTTTGTTTTTAGCTGTAGCTCCTACACCTACTAAAAAAGGGGTCGCTATTATTAGATTAAGTCCACTGTATATAACACTAGCCATCCACCAATTATCTACCGCTTTAGTAACATTCAATTTAGAAATTATTTGATTTGTACAGCAAAATGTTTCATAATTTCTCGATATAGTTAATATACCAACTCCAACTGATATCATTACAATCATAGGGCCTATATTCCCTAAAATATCTATAACCTTATTCATTCCCAATAGTACTGATATAAATGCTGATATAGCTAAAATCAAAGAACCTATATTTTTATTCATACCATAATACTGATTCATCGAAGCGCCTGCACCAGATATCATCACTACAAAACTACAAAAGAAAAACATAGGCATAAATATTTTGAAAAATCCACCTATCCAATTTCCACATAAGTATGTAAATATATCGCTACTTGATTTTAATCTTACAGTTTTCCCTATTTCTAGTAAGCTTGCCCCACAATAGGCTAGTATTATCATACAAATCATATTAGATAAAATACTTATCATTCCATGAGCCGAAAAAAACTGCATGATTTCTTGACCTGTTGCAAATCCTGACCCTATGCACACAGATATATAAGTTCCTGCAAATTTCATAATTTCTTTAAAATTACTACTCTCACTCATAATTCTTCTCCTCTATATTTATTCAATTCTCTATTAATTTATATGCTTATTCAACTCTATTAATATCTAAAAAAATAAAAGACTTACTTAGTTAGTTAGCTAACCTAAGCAAGTCTTTTATTTTTTTATTTTAATTAATAGTACTCCAATACCTATGCTATTTGCTTATCAGAGTTCTTATTGTATAAATCTAAATCTAAATCTTTTTCACTATTTGCTATTATTAACGTACAAATATTATCTCCCATTACGTTTACCGTAGTTCTAAACATATCTATGATTCTTTCAACACCCATTATTAATCCTATTCCTTCCAGTGGAAGACCTACTGATTGAAGCACCATCGATAACATTATCATTCCTACCCCAGGGACTCCTGCTGTACCTATGGATGCTAAAGTTGCAGTAAGTACTATTGTCATCATTTCATTCATACCTAAGTTTATCCCATATATTTGAGCTATAAAAATGGCTGCAACACCTTGCATTATAGCTGTTCCGTCCATATTTATAGTAGCTCCCATTGGTATTGTAAATGATCTTGTTGCTTTTCCTACCCCTAGTTCTTCCATAATTTCTAAACTCACTGGTACAGATGCATTACTTGATGCAGTTGAAAATGTAACTGCAGCAACTTGTGTAAACTTATTTAAAAATGGCTTAATCTTTTGTTTTGTGAATACCTTAAATAATCCTCCATATATAATTGATACATGTATTAGCAATCCTAATATAACAATTGCTACATACTTTAACAATGCAAATATTGCATCTGTTCCAACTGTTGCAAATGTATCTGCTACTAATGCAAACACACCATATGGAGCAAATAACATTATTATATACACCATTTTCATACATATTTCATTTGCACTTTCAAATAATATCTTAATAGGTTCTGCTTTTTTACCTACTACGTTTATTGCTATACCTATAAGCAATGCAAAGAATATAACTTGCAGCATTTCTCCACTTGCTAAAGCTTGAATTGGATTGCTTGGTATAATATTTAATATTATTTCAACTAATGATTTTGATTCTGCAATTGCTACATCCCCTGAAACCATACTACTCATATCAAGTCCTATACCTGGCTTTAATAAACTAGCTAAAGTAAGTGATATTACGATAGCTGCTGCTGTTGTTCCTAAATAAAACAACATTGTCTTTCCACCTATTCTACCTAGCTTTTTTACATCACCCATAGAAGCCGTTCCACATATTAATGAAACAAATACTAAAGGTACTACCATCATCTTTATAGCAGAAGTAAATCCACTACCTAATATTTTAAATATTCCACCTAATATTAATGTATCCTTGATATA
This sequence comes from Romboutsia sp., assembly GCF_035470145.1. Lineage (GTDB taxonomy): Bacteria > Bacillota > Clostridia > Peptostreptococcales > Peptostreptococcaceae > Romboutsia_D. Next base: position 31,049 of record NZ_DATIRC010000156.1, on the reverse strand, counting down.
TCCTCCTGGTAATTGCTTCAATATTAATCCAACTATAAATCCTAATAATAATCCTAGTAAAATTTTACTTGTTAATGTTATTTTTTTTCTCATTGTCATCTTATCCTTTCGAAACTTTTGTGTATTTATAATTTAATTATACACCATTTTTAAAATTAATTCATTAAAAATTAAAGTTTTAATTATTTTATCAGTTCTATTTCCTTTATTTTTAAAGTTTTTATCATATTCAGCTTAATTATTTCAGTATTTCTGAATTTCACCCTCTTTAATTAATCAATCTAGCTAAAAATTCGTTAATTTGAATAGTGACGAACTTTTATTTTATATTTTAATTTTTTGTTCAATATTTTATAAATTAATATTTATTTATATCAAGGTTATTATAGTTATATTTATTAATAACTTAATTAGGAGTATAGATATAACTTTATAAAATAATTTTAATAAAGTTATATCTATACTCCTCTTAAATTTGTTATAAGTTATAAAAATTATATATGTATATATATAATTTTTGGTAATTGATAATTATTAAAATGGTAATATTTCTTCAACATTTTTATCATAATCTTCTACACTTTCAAATACAGTGACACTCTCAAAGTATTTATTAGTTGAAGCTTCCTTTTTAGAATCTAAAAACTTAAAACTATTTGCTTTAACTTTAGTAAATACTCTATTTTCACCATTTTTATTTTTATATTTTTCAATTAATATTCTGCCTTCTATACCTACTTGTCTTCCTTTATGAAGATATTGAGCACAAAGTTCTGCTTGTCTACCCCATATCTCAATTGGTATAAAATCAATTCCTCGTGTTCCATCTTTTTCTATATAGTCTCTATTAACAGCTATTGAAAATTCTGCTTTTAAATGATTCGATTCTCCTACGTACTTTACTTCTGGATCCTTTGTCAATCTTCCTACTAAAATTACATTATTCATATTTATCTCTTCCTTTTTCTAATTTGTATAAATTATGTATTTTATTAGGAGTATATACAAACAATAGTTCCTTTATACTTTATTTAGATTCTAATCATATTAAAATATGCCTATATACTATAAAATAGGCATTATCAGTAATCTAATACCGATCAATGCCTACTTATATGATCTTAAAATATTGAAAAAATTAATCTCTCTATTATACTTCTATTAAATTCTTAAGATTAAATATTCTAAAATTCTTAGGTTTTAAGTCTATCTTGAATATATTATTTTCTCTGAAGATGCTTTCTAAATATTTCTTAGAACTATTTTTTATATCTATTTCTTCTAATGCATTTTCATCAAAATTCAATTCTATATTTTGAGTATTTTCGCTTCTATTTATCATTACTAGTACTTTTTCTTCTTCCACATACCTCATATATGCAAATACATCATCATTTTTCGTATTTATAAATTGAGTATCCCCATATATTAATGTATCATATTTCTTTCTTGTGTTTATCGCTTCTTTATACAATTCAATCATATCCTCATCTTCATTTTTCCAAGGATATGTTCTTCTATTATCTGGATCTACATTACCACAAAGTCCAGCTTCATCTCCATAATATATATATGGTATTCCTTCAAAAGTCATTTGAATCCCAACCGCTAACTTAACCATATCTTTATCTTCATTAAGTTCTGTTTTAATTCTTGCTACATCATGTGTCCCTAATAGATTTAAATTAGACTTAAAAGCTTCCGCTGGATAGTTCTCTTTTATTTCCATAAATCTATTATTAAGATGACTTGATGTTATTTCTCCTTTTAAGAATAAAATTACATTTTGTCTAAATAGATATCCCATAACTGAATCTAACTGATTTCCTAAAAGATAACTTCTTCTTTCTCCATAGCTTATTTTATTAGATGCATCTTCCCATACTTCACCTGCTAAAATAGCATCTTTATCTACTTCTTTTAATTCCTGTTTAAGTACTTTTATAAATTCTGTTGGAAGTTCATCCGCTACATCTAATCTCCAACCTTTAACTCCCATACTCGTCCATTTTTTTATTACACTATCTTTATCTCTAATTACATAATCCATATAACTTGAATCTAGTTCATTTACATTAGGAAGTTCTTTTACTCCCCACCAACATTTATATTCATTTGGATATTGTTCAAAATCATACCATGAACTATACTTAGAACTTTGCGATTGATACGCGCCAATTTCACTATATCGTCCATATTTATTGAAATATTTGCTATCAGCTCCAGTATGACTAAATACTCCATCTAATATTATACTTATACCTTTTTTTCGTGCTTTATCTATCAATTCTTTAAAAATTTCTTCGTCTCCAAACATTGAATCTATTTTTTTATAATCTCCTGTATCATATTTATGATTACTGGAAGCTTCAAATATAGGACTTAAGTAAATAATACTTACTCCTAGCTTTTTTAAATATCCAAGCTTATCTATAATCCCTTTTAAATTCCCTCCATGAAAGTCCCATCTAGTCACATTACCTTCATTATCTTTTATATACATTGGAGTGTCGCTCCAATTTCCATATATAAAACTATTTTTTTTAGGATTGTTAGGCTTTTTAGTTCTATTCCCATTATTAAATCGATCTACAAATATATGATATAATATTCCTTCTTTATACCAGTTCGGAACCTCATAATCATCATATACAGTAATTTGATATTTATTTAAATTTTCATATAAGTATTCACATGAACTTCCATCTTCTATACTTTTTCCGTAGTATTTTTTTTGGTTTTGACCATCTATTTCAATATCTACTTCAAAGTAGTAAAAATAAACACCAACTTCACTAAATCCATCAAATTCTCCTTGATAGTACTTTTTACTTTCTCTTATCAAACTTATTTTACTTAGTTCTACATTTTCTTTTAAAATTACCCAGGAAATATCGCGTATATTGTAGTCTTCATTTCCACTAATGGATATTCTCATACTTTGATTTAGCTTTAAGGCTCCAAAAGGAGCCTTATCTTCCCAAGAATTATATTTTATTATATTCCCCATTCATCTCACACCCTTTAAACCAAATATCTCTTGCATACTCGGATATAGTTCTATCTGTAGAAAATATACCTGAATTGGCTATATTTATTAAAGATATTCTATTCCATTCCTCTTTTTTCTTATATAGTTTATTTATTTTACGTTGAGCCTCAATATAATTTTCTAAATCTCTTAATACAAAATATTCATCATTATATGTTATTAATGAATCATATATCGCTCTGCCTTCATTACTCATATTAGGTATAAATCCATTTATTAAGTCATCTACAACTCTTTTTATATATCTATTTGAATTATATAAGTCTAATGATGAATACCCTCCATATTTGTTGTAATTTAATACTTGAGATGCTTTAAGGCCAAATAATATTATATTTTCATCTCCAACTTGTTCATGTATCTCCACATTCGCTCCATCTAGTGTTGCTAGTGTTATTGCTCCATTCATCATAAATTTCATATTACTTGTACCTGATGCTTCTTTTGTTGTTGTAGAAATTTGTTCACTAACTTCTGCAGCTGGTATTATAATTTCAGCTAATGATACTCCATAATTTTCTACAAAAACTACTTTTATTTTGTTTTTTATTCTATCATCATTATTTATTTTAGTTGCTACAGAATTTATTAATTTTATTATACACTTTGCTAAATAATAACCAGGCGCTGCCTTTGCTCCAAATATAAAAGTTCTAGGTTCCATATCAAAGTTTGGATTTTCTAGTAATTCATGATATAAATGAAGTATATGCAATACATTTAGTAATTGTCTTTTATATGCATGTAACCTTTTTATTTGTACATCATAAATAGAATTTGGATTAATTTCAATCTCATATTCTTTCTTTATAAAATCTGCTAATCTTTTTTTATTATTGTATTTTATAGTACTTAGCTTATCTAATACTTTTGAATCTTCCTTATATTTTTCTAATTTTTTCAGTTCTAAAGTATCTTTTTTCCATCTATCTCCTATTAGTTCTGTAATTAAGTCACTAAGGTCTTCATTGCAACTTATAAGCCATCTTCTATGTGCAATTCCATTGGTTTTATTATTAAATTTGTAAGGCTCATGCTCATAAAAATCATTTAGTACTTCATTTTTTAATAATTCTGTATGAAGTTTTGCAACTCCATTAACACTATGACTTCCTATTATACATAAATTAGCCATACTAATATTTTCATGATTAATAATACTCATTCTTTGTACCTTTTGATAGTCGTTATATTTATAATTTAACTCTTGCATCTCTCGTCTATTTATTTCTTCTATTATCATATATATTCTTGGAAGTAATTTTTTCATCATTTCTACAGGCCATTTTTCCATAGCCTCTGCCATTATTGTGTGATTAGTATAAGATATAGTATTTTTTGTTATATCCCAAGCTTCATCCCAAGATAATCCTTCTTCATCAAGTAATATCCTCATAAGCTCTGGTATACATAATGTTGGATGTGTGTCATTTATATGAATAGCTACATTTTTCCATAAATCTAATATGTTTAATTTATTTTTCTTATACTTTCTAACTATGTCTTGTATTCCTGCACTAACTAAAAAATATTCTTGTTTTAATCTTAGTAATTTACCTGCATAGTTAGAGTCATTTGGGTATAAAACCTGAGATATTTCTTCAGTATAGTATTTATATTTTAATGCGTCTTCATAACTACCATAATAGTTTCTTGCATTGGATGTTACAGGGCCAAAATCTCTATTTATAACTTCCGATTTAAATAATCTTAGTGTATTAATACACTCATTATGATATCCAATTATGGGTATATCATATGGCATAGCCATAACTGGAATATAGTTTTTATGATATACTTTTAGTTTGTTATTTTGCTCTGCTAAATAAACATCACCTTCAAATTTAACAACGATTGCTTTATTTGGTCTTACCGTTTCCCAAATATAAGACTCTTGAGTAAGCCAGTTATCAGGTACTTCTACCTGATAACCATTTACAATTTTTTGCTCAAATAATCCATATTTATATCTAATTCCATAACCATGACCACTTATATTTAGACATGACATAGAATCTAAAAAACATGCTGCCAACCTTCCTAAACCGCCATTTCCTAAAGCTGGATCCCCTTCTGCTTCTATTAATTCGTCTAAATCTATACCCATTTCATTTAATGCAGCTCTAATGGACTCTTCTATATCTAAATTTAATAAATTAGATCTTAATTGCCTTCCCATTAGAAATTCTATACTAAAATAATAAACTTCTTTTTCACAACTTAATCTAGTATCAGTCCATTTTTTAGATATAATATCTTTTATTACACTACTTAAAACATTTAATAACTGCTCGTTAGTAGCCTCTTCTATTGAATGAACATATATACTATACATTTTACTTTCAAAGCTTTGTTTAAACTTTTTTTTGCTAATTGTGACCACCAAATCACCCCTTTAATCTAACATCTCTTGATACTCCTTTATATAAGTTTGAGCTGATTTTTTCCAGCTACTATCTGTATTCATAGCATTTATAACTAATTTTCTCCATGTCCCTTTATCTTTATAAAGTTCTATAGCTCTTTGGATACAATAAAGCATGTCATGCGCATTATAGTTTTGGAAACTAAATCCATTTCCCTCTCCTGTATACTTGTTATATGATCGTACAGTATCCTTTAGTCCTCCAGTTTCCCTAACTATTGGAAGTGTTCCATACCTCATAGCTAACATTTGACCTATACCGCAAGGTTCAAATAATGAGGGCATTAAAAACATATCACTACCTGCGTATATTTGTTGTGCAAGTGCGCTATCAAATGTAATTCTTGCAGAAACTTTATTCGGATATTTTGAGTCATAATAGTTAAACATAGATTGATATTGGGGTTCTCCTGTACCTAAAACTACCACTTGTAAATTTTCTCTCATTATTTCAGGCATAATATAAGATATTAAATCTAAGCCTTTTTGTGATACTAATCTAGAGACTATTCCTATTAGTGGTATATCTGGATTTTGATCTAATCCTAGTATTTTTTGTAATTTAACTTTGTTCTCAAATTTTTTATCAATATTATTTACATCATAATTAACAAATGTATCTTTATCTATTGCAGGATTATTTAAATCATAATCTATTCCATTTAAAATACCTTTTAATTTATATGAATTTGATCTTAATAATCCATCTAATCCTTCTCCATAAAATTCAGTTTGTATTTCATTTGTATAGGTAGGACTTACTGTAGTTACCTTATCACTAAAAACTATACCAGATTTCATAAAACTAACTCCACCATAGTACTCTATATCTCCATTGTAAAGATACTTATCCGGAAGATCTAATATATCTCCTAATAATTTATTTGCAAATACTCCTTGATATTGTAGATTGTGTATAGTATACATAGTTTTTATATTTTTGTACTTTTCTAAATTACTAAATTTTTCTTTCAACGTTAATGGTATCATGCCTGTATGCCAATCATTCATATGAATTATATCTGGATAGAAATTAAGAATAGATATAGCCTCTAAAACTGCGTTACTAAAGAAAGTATATCTTTCTGCATCATCATCATAGCCATAAAGATATGCAATTTCTCCTTCTCTCTTAAAGTAGTACTCATTATCTATAAAATAAAACTTAACTCCATCTAACTCCATCTCTAAAATCCCACAGTATTGATTTCTCCACCCAACTTTTACATTAAATACTGCTATTTCCTTTAGTTGTTCTTTTAAATAATTTGGCATTGTCGAATATTTTGGTAGTATTACCCTAACATCAACACCTTCTTTTTTTAATGCCTTAGGCAATGCATATGCTACATCCCCTAGGCCACCTGTTTTAGCAAATGGCCAACACTCTGATGTTACATAAAGAACTTTCACTAAAAATTTCCCCCTCTTACTAAATACTTATATTTTTTTCTATAACAATAGGATAATTTTTGTCTCCTTTTAATTCTTTTTCTTGTGTTAAGTTTATATTTTTATCAAATATTACATTTTGTAATTCTGAGTTTTGCCCTATTATACAGTTTTGCATTATTATAGAATTTTCTATATTTGCACCCTTTTCTATATGTACCTTTCTAAAGATAATACTATTTTTAACAGTACCTTCTATTATACATCCACTAGCTATAAAAGAATTTTCTACATTTGCATCTTCTGTGTATATAGTTGGAGATTCATTTTTTTCTTTAGTTAATATTTTTCTATCTGAATAAAGTAATTCTCTAGCAATATCCATATTTAATAAATCTTTGCTCATTTCAAAATATGTTTTTGTAGACTTTATACATTTTAAATATCCATCATATTCATAAGCACCAACTTGCTCATTTTTTACTGATTCAATTATGAAGTCCTCTAAATATAAATAATCTCCTGTATTTGTTAAATTATATATTGCATCTATAAAATCGGTTCTTTTCATTATATACATTTCCATGTATATATTAGCAATATCAAATGCTCCTATATTACTTCCTACATTTACAACTTTGTTATTATCATCTAAGTTTAATGTTAAGTTTCCCTTAAAATCTAATTTTGCATTCTTAATATTTTTGTATATCATAGTTATATAATTATTAGATTTTTTGTGATATTTTAAAACTTCAGAGTAATCCATATTACATATCATACTACTTGGAGAAACTAAAATATATTCTTCTTCACTTTTTTTTATATAGTCTATATTACATAATATGTTATATATATCCCCTTTTCTATATGGATAAGTATTTTGAGATTCTGTATTTTCTGGACTAAATATAGATAAACCACCTTTTTTCCTACTTAAATCCCAATCTTTCCCGCTATCTATGTGGTCTGTCAATGATCTATATTTTTCTTTAGCAAATATCCCAACATTAGTTATACCTGAGTTAACCATGTTAGAAAGAGCAAAGTCTATAATTCTATATCTTCCTCCAATAGGAGTAGATGCTATTGGTCTACCATAGTTAAGCTTATCTATACTCGGATCTCCCTTTTTAGTTAAATTTATTATCGCCATACATTCGTTTATCATTGTTACATCCCCCCTTCTAGTACTAGTTCCGGTTTGACTACTTCATACTCAGATACTACATTTATTTCATCTTTATAATTTCTTATAATTACGTTATCTTTTATTATTGCACCTTCTCCTATCATAGCTTTCTCAATGATGACATTTTTACCTATTTTTACATTAGGCATTATTACAGAGTCTTTTATACTACTATCTTCTTCCACTATAACACCATGAGATAAAACAGAGTTTTCAACTTCTCCTAATATAACACATCCATCTGCTACTAAAGATTTATTTATCTTACCATATTTACCTATATATTGAGGTGGCATAGCCATCGTATTTGTATATATTTTCCACTTTGGATCTTGTAAATCTAATGTTTCTCTGCATCTTATGAGGTCCATATTCGCATCCCATAAACTCTGTATAGTACCAACATCTCTCCAATAACCTTTAAATGGATATGCATACATACCTACATTGTCTTCTAGCATTTTAGGTATTAAATCTTTTCCAAAGTCATCATAATTTAAATTCTCATTTTTAGATTTAATAAAATAATTTCTTATCATCTGCCACTCAAATATATAAACACCCATAGAAGCTAAGTTACTTTTTGGCTCACTTGGTTTTTCTTCAAACTCGTATATACTTCCATCTGAATTAGTGTTCATTATTCCAAATCTTGATGCTTCATCCCATGGAACTTCTATTACTGCAATAGTTGCTTTAGCATTCTTTTCCTTGTGATATTCTAGCATTTTACTATAATCCATCTTATATATATGGTCTCCTGATAATATAAGCACATATTTAGGATTATAGCTGTCTATAAAATTCATATTTTGATGTATGGCATGAGCAGTTCCCTCATACCAATTTCCTTCTTTTTCGTTCATATATGGTTGAAGTATATAAACCCCTCCATTTATTCTATCTAAATCCCAATGGCTTCCCATACCTATATGAGAATTTAAAATTAATGGTCTATATTGCGTCAAAACTCCTACAGTATCTATTCCTGAATTAGAACAATTACTTAATACAAAATCTATAATTCTATATTTTCCTCCAAACGATACTGCTGGTTTTGCAATTCTCTTTGTAAAAACTCCTAGTCTTGATCCTTGGCCCCCTGCCAAAATCATAGCTAACATTTCCTTTTTCACTAGTTATCCCCCTTAAATATTAATTAGTAATTTATTATTAATTTAATTTATATATTTTTATAAAATCTTACAGTTCTTGTTTTTTAATTGAATTTTCTTTGCTTTTTATAATCTCTTCTCTATTCATAATTCCTATTTTTTCATTCTTTCCACCTATTAATATCTTTTCTTCCTTGTGTATTTCAAATTTATTTATATTTATATTTTTTCCTTTTATAAATGTTGCTCCTAATGGCGGAACTTTTATTGTTATATGATAATCTTTATTATGCCATTTTTCATACTTAGCAAATAGCTCAGAATCATCCATGGTTTGACCCGAACCTCCATATGCTTTATTATCTGAGTTAAATACTTCTTCATATGTTCCTGCATATGGAACTCCGATTTTGTAATCATAATGTACCACTGGAGTAAAGTTTATTACTGCTATAATAAAATCTTCAGATTTTTTACCCTTTCTCATAAGAACAACTACACTTTGTTCATTATTATGTGGATCTATAAAATCAAATCCATCATAACTATTGTCAATTTCATACAATGCTTTTTCATTTTTATATATATTATTTAATTCTTTAACATATTGCTTCATAGATATATGAGGTTCTAATTCTAGTAATTCCCACTCTAAACCATATGCGTATCTCCACTCTAAATTTTGTCCGAATTCACTTCCCATAAATAATAATTTTTTTCCTGGGTGAATCATATAATATGCATACAATGTTCTAAGTCCCGCAAGCTTTTGCCATGCATCTCCTGGCATTTTATCTAATAATGATTTTTTTCCATGTACTACTTCATCATGAGATAATGGTAAAATAAAATTCTCTGAAAATGCATACATAAAAGAGAAAGTTATAAGCTCATGGTGATATTTTCTATATATAGGATCCATTTCCATATATTTTAAAGTATCATTCATCCATCCCATATTCCATTTATATGTAAATCCTAGTGCACCTTTATATGTTGGTCCTGTAACCATAGACCATGAAGTTGATTCTTCTGCTATTATAATTGGATTTTTCGTGTACTTATAAATAATTTCATTAAACTTTTTTAAGAAATCTATAGCTTCTAAATTTTCTCTTCCTCCATATTTATTAGGTTTCCACTGACCTATATCATAGTCTAAATACAGCATGCTTGATACTGCATCTACCCTTATTCCATCTACATGAAATTCATTAAACCAATATATAGCATTAGAAATTAAAAAACTATTAACTTCTGGTTTTCCTAAATCAAAGTGAGCAGTTCCCCACCCAATATTTTCAGCTTTTAATGGGTCTTTATATTCAAATTGAGGTGAGCCATCGAATTTATATAATCCATGATCATCTTTGCAAAAATGACTATATGCAAAATCTACAATTACTCCGATTTCATTTTCATGACATTTATCTATGAATGCTTTGAATTCATTTGGTGTTCCATATCTACTACTACTACTATAATATCCTACTGCTTGATATCCCCAAGATTCATCTAATGGATGTTCAGTTATAGGCATTATTTCTATATGTGTATATCCCATCTCTTTTACATACTCTATCATTTCATATAATTCTTCATAAGAGAAAAAATCTCCGTTCCATTTTCTCTTCCATGAACCTAGATGAACTTCATATATATTTATGGGAATCTTACTACTATTTTCACTTACCTTTTTAGACTGCCATTTTTCATCATTCCATTTATATTTTTCTAAATCATATATAATAGATGCAGTATTCGGTCTAATTTCTGAAAAAAATGCATATGGATCAGCTTTTAATCTACTAATTCCATCGCAACCAACTACATTATATTTATATGTGTCACCTTCTTTTATATCTTTCGAAAATATATTCCAAACTCCACTATTACCTATATTTATCATAGGATGAGAGGTATTATTCCAATTATTAAAATCTCCGACTAAATAAACTTCCTTTGCATTTGGAGCCCATACTGTAAAAGAAACTCCTTTATTTTTTTTGTCAATATGACACCCCATAAACTTATAGCTCTCATACGACTGTCCTAATTTAAATTTATGTATATTATTAATTAGAATTTCATCATAAGTTGCTTTTTTATATTCCATAATATAAACCCATCTCCCCCTTTCTTTTGTACCTTGTATAATATATAATTATATCTCAATACGTCTTATTATTCACAATCGAATTATAGTAAAATTCAGTCAATTTTTTCTATATTTCAGCACAAAAAGATATATTAAAACATATATATATACATATATCTATAATTTAGCATAAATATTTTAATTTTTCTTTTTTATATATTATTTTATGAAAACGTTTTCTATTTTTAAAGGTCGAATTGTCATTCTCCCCTCCGTTATTGTTATTTTTTTATCAATTGAGTTTAATATTTTTTCTAATATATATGCCACTAAAATAAAACATATTAATATTACTTTTACATTCCTTGCTAAAATTATAATAAGCCTTAAAATACTTTTATAGCATCTTAAGGCCTTATAATCTTAATCTTTATTTATCTTCACCTAACACTTCTTTTATTCCCTTAAATGTTCCTAAGAAGTTTACAGTATCTGAAGGTAATACCAATTTAGTAGCATTTCCTTGAGCGACTTTTTCTAGTGCCTCTATTGATTTTAATGCTATTATATTATCATCTACATCAGATTCTTTCATAGCTAAAAATACTTCTCTAAGCCCTTTAGCTGTAGCTTCTTGGACCCTTAATATCATTTCTGCTTCTCCTTGTGCTTTAGCTATAGCTATTTGTTTAATAGCTTCTGCTTCTCCTTGTGCTTGTAATATGGAAGATTCTTTTTGACCTTCTGCTTCTCGAATCATAGCTTCCTTTTTAGCTTCTGCTCTTAATATTGCTGATTGTTTTTCACCTTCTGCTTGAAGTATAGACGATGACTTATTACCTTCCGCTTGTAATATTGATTCTCTTCTTTCCCTTTCTGCTCTCATCTGTTTTTCCATAGCTACTTGAATATCATGAGGTGGCATTATATTCTTTAACTCTACTCTATTTACTTTAATTCCCCATTTATCCGTTGCTTCATCTAGTATTACTCTCATCTTAGTATTGATTATATCTCTTGATGTTAATGTCTCATCTAAATCTAATTCACCTATTATATTTCTAAGAGTTGTTGCTGTTAAATTTTCTATAGCTGTAATTGGATTTGCTATTTCAAATACATATCTTACAGGATCTGTAATTCTATAATAAACAACAGTGTCAATTTGCATAGTTACATTATCTTTAGTTATAACTGGTTGAGGTGGAAAATCTACTACATTTTCTCTTAAATCAATTATATAACTCATTTGGTCTATAAATGGAACTAAAAAATGAACTCCTGTATCTGCTACCTTTCTAAACTTTCCAAGTCTCATTATTATCCCTATTTTAGATTGTTTAATTACCTTTACACAGGATAACCCTATTATTACAACTACAGCAACTACTACTATTGGTAAAACTAATGGTACTATTAATTCTATCATTTGAATCCCCCTTTATTTTATTTTTTTAACTACTAATTTTACGCCCTCTATCCTTACTACTTCTACAATAGCTTCTTTTTCTATCATCTCCCCATTTAAAGATATAGCTGTCCATTCCTCATTTTCAACAACTACTATTCCAGTTTTATTTAGAATTATATCCTTCTTAACTACTCCTGTTTTTTTAATAATCGCTTGTAAGTTGGTGTTATATTCATGTGTTTCATCATTTTTCACTATCGTCTTAGTTGCTATTACTAGTAAAGCTATCGATATTACAGCAAATACAACCACCTGTATTAATATACTTTCTATAAAGCTGCTTAAAAATATTAATACTACTGCCCCTATACTAAACCATATTAATGTTAGACTAGGCGTCATAGCTTCACCTATAGCAAATATGATTGCTACAGCTAACCATATCAATTTCATGCCTATTCCCCCCCTACTATATATATTCAATTGTATTATACTATTGTTATATTATCTATCGATTATATATAAGTTTCATTATTGTAAACATGTAAACTTAAAATCCTTTAATGATACTTTTTTATCTATAAAACCTTACTAAAAAAATCAAAGATTAATTTGACATATTAATAGGTATATATCATGGTAAATTTGAATATAGTTTAATTTAATAAAAAAAGGATTATTAATCCTTTTTTTACTTATTTATGTTCAATTATAGTTTTTGTTATATCTATATCTTTAGCTATGCATTTTTGGCTATTTATATAAATTTTTATATTTATTTGTGTAAGTGTTTATTAATTTTAATATGTGGTATTTTTTAAGCATAAAAAATATGCTAATATTTTATTAAAATAATTAGCATATTTTTATCTTATATTATATTCAGTTCTTGGTCATATATACATAACTCTTTTTCAGACGCATATACATAATGACCCGAAGATATTTCAACCCATTTTGGTTTATCTTCTGAGTAATCATGCATACTATTATCATACTTTATCTTATTTCTTCTTCTAGCATATCTTGGATCTGGAATTGGAATTGATGACAATAAAGATTTAGTATATGGATGTATTGGATTATTATATAACTCATTAGCTTCTGCTAATTCTACTAATTTTCCATTGTACATAACTCCTATACGATCACTTATATGCCTAACCATTGATAAGTCATGAGCTATAAATAGGCAAGTCAATTCTCTTTTTCTTTGCAATTTCTTGAATAAATTTACAATCTGAGCCTGTATAGATACATCTAACGATGCAATTGGTTCATCTGCTACAATAAATTCTGGATTTATGCAAAGGGCACGAGCAATGCCTATACGTTGTCTTTGCCCCCCTGAAAATTCTGTTGGATATCTGTTAATATAACTTTTATCTAACCCTACTAAATTTAACATTTCATATACTTTATTTAATCGTTCTTCTTTACTATTATATATTCCCTGTATTTTTAAAGGCTCTGCAATAATATCAGCAACTGTCATTCGTGGATTTAGCGATGAAGTTGAATCTTGAAATATTATTTGCATGCTTTTATTTAAATACTTTTTTTCTTTTTTATATATTTTTTTATCCGATATTCTATTTCCTTTATATATTATTTCTCCACTCGTAGGTTCATATAGTTTTATTATACTTCTTCCTAGAGTTGATTTTCCAGACCCCGATTCTCCTACTAATCCGAAAATCTCTCCTTTATAAATTTCAAAAGTTATATCATCAACTGCTTTTACAACAGTATTTTTATCTAATTTAAAATGTTGACTTAAATTTTTAATTTCTAATATTTTTTCTTTATTCATTTATAACCATTCTCCCTCCTTTAACTTTTATAGATTTCTTTATTTTAGGTGCATCTTTGTGTAATAACCATGTTGATGCACTGTGTGTATCACTCACCTTAAACATTGGTGGTTCTTCAAAGTAATCTATTTTTAAAGCATTTTTATTTCTTATTGCAAAAGCATCTCCCTTTGGAGGGTTTAGTAAATTTGGAGGCGCCCCAGGTATATTATATAAAAACTCATCTTCTAATTCTAATGTAGGTAGAGATGACATTAGTCCCCATGTATATGGATGCTGAGGATTATAAAAAATTTCTTCTACTGTTCCTATTTCTACTATCTTTCCTGCATACATAACAGCAACTTTATCTGCTATTTCTGCAACTACTCCTAAATCATGTGTTATGAATATAATTGAAACACCTATTTTTTTCTGTAAATCTTTTATTAAATCTATTATCTGTGCTTGTATTGTAACATCTAGTGCTGTTGTAGGTTCATCTGCTATTAATACACTCGGATTACATGCAAGTGCTATAGCTATAACAATACGTTGTCTCATTCCACCTGAAAAATGATGTGGATATTGTTTAAATCTTTTCTCAGGATTATCTATTCCAACTAGTTTTATTAACTCTATAGCTCTTTTTTTAGCTTCTTGCTTACTTATTTTATTGTGGATTAATATAGCTTCTGATATTTGTTTACCTATAGAAAGAGTTGGATTAAGAGCAGTCATTGGATCTTGAAAAATCATAGATATGTCTTTTCCTCTTATACTGTTCATATTTTTTTGTGATACTTTGGTTAAATCCTCATCATTAAAAAGTATTTCCCCACCTTCTATATATCCATTTTGAGGTAATATTTTTATTATACTTTTGCAAAGTACAGATTTTCCACAACCCGACTCCCCTACTATAGCTAAGGTTTCACCCTTTTTTAAATTAAACGAAACATTTCTTATCGCTTGAACTTCTCCTTTATCTGTTTTAAACTTTACAACTAAATTATTAACTTCTAATACATTACTCACGTAATCATCCCCTATACTATTTAAAGCTTAAAGAGTCAAAAGACTCCTTAAGCTTTTTTATAATGATAATTAAGAAATCATAAATTATCTATTTGCAGATAATTACTTTCTAAATATTCTTTATTATATTATTCTATTGTCCAATCAGCTATATTCCAGAATATACCTACACCATGATGTCCTAAAACTGTTTCAGGTGTTATACCTTTTACATTGCTTTTTCCAACATATATTGCATCTATATAAGATATAAATGTATATGGCATATCTTTAACCATTTCTTCTTGGAATTCTTTATAGTACTTAACTCTATCTGCATCTACCTCTGTTTCTCTTGCTTTTTGAAGTAATTCATCTATTTTAGCATTAGAATACATATTGTAGTTAGCACCTTTATTTGTACCAAATACTTTATAAGTATGATCATCTGGATCAAATGGACTACCCCATCCTATTAAATAACTATCTTGATTTTCCCAATCTATTTCAGATTTAACTGCAACTTTTGCATCTACTCCAATTGCTTTTAATTGTTGTGCACATATATTTGCCATATCTACTCTAACTTGATCACCTTCAGGACATACTATTTCAAAAGATAGTTTAGTTCCATTTTTTTCATATATACCATCACTACCTAATTTCCATCCACTCTTTTCTAATTCTGATTTAGATTTTTGAGGATTATAATCAAATTTTTCTATATTAGTATTATTATATGCGCCAGATTGAAGCGGAGAGTAAGCTACTTGTCCATGTCCTAATAATACACTTTCTAATATCGCTTTTCTATCTATTGCATAACTTAATGCATTAGGTAATTCTTTATTTTCTTTAAATAAAGGTGCATTAAAGTTATACATTATACCTCTATAATCTGAAGTCTTCATTATATTTACTTTAACATCTTTGTTACCCTCAAATATTTTAGCATCCTTTGGAGTTACTTGAGCTAAATCTAATTCTCCTGATTTTAATTGCATTGCTTTCGCTTTTGCATCTACAACTATTTTAAATACAACTTTATCTAAACCAGGTTCTTTTTCAAAATAATCTTCATTCTTAGCAAGAGTTATACTTTGCCCTTTATCCCATTTTTCCATTTTAAATGGTCCTGTTCCTATTGGACTTTGGTTATAAGGATCTGTTGTTATATCTTTACCTTCTAGTATGTGTTTTGGTAATATACCTATTGTTAAATAATCAAGCATTGCTACATTTGGTGCTTTTAAAGTTATTTTTATAGTAGTTTCATCTACAACTTCTATATTAGCTATATCTTCATAATTTGATGCTATTTCAGAAGCATTCTCTGGATTCATTATTGTTTCTAAAGTAAACTTAACATCTTCTGCTGTGAATTTTTTTCCATCATGCCACTTAACATCATTTCTCAATTTAAAAGTGTATGTATTAGATTCTTTATCAAGTTCCCAACTTTCTGCTAAACATGGAATTATTTTATTATTTTTATCGTGTGCTGTAAGCCCATTAAATATTAGTGAATTTATTTCACCATGTTCATATAAAGCTGGATTTATACTTGTATAATCTCCACTTCCATAAACTAAAACTTTTTCATCAGATGATTTTACTGCACTATCTGATTCTTCTTCAGTTCCTTTACTACCATTTGAACATCCTGCCATTAAACTTAAAATCATTACTAAACTCATAACCTTTAACTTCTTTAATTTCATAATATGACCCCCTTATATAATTACCCCTTTTTAATATAATTTCCAACTGCTTCACTTGAGCGAAATGAGTAAATCGAATTTTTTATTTAAATATATATTTCAAATGCTATCTAGTATTCGCTTACTTAAATATAACCTATAAGTTACTTAAGTTCTTATTATTAATTTTTCTTATATGATTTCCTATATTAGTAATACAAACTAATGTAACTACTAAAAATATACCTGGTATTAATATTAGCCACCACTGATTTGTTAGTAGCGCTTGTTCTGCTAATGAAAGCATACTTCCCCAAGATATAATTTCTAAAGGTAAGCCGATTCCTAAAAAACTAAGAGTCGACTCTGTTCCAATTGCCATTCCAATGTTAGTCACTACCATAAACATTATAGATGATATAAAGTTAGGTAATAAGTGTTGACACACTATATATATGAAATTACCTCCCATACTTTTAGCTGCCAATATATACTCACTGTTTCTTATTTGCCTTACTTCGCTTCTTACTATCTTTGCAATATTCATCCAGCTAGTTATACCTATGACTAT
The DNA here is from genome assembly GCF_035470145.1 of Romboutsia sp. GTDB lineage: Bacteria > Bacillota > Clostridia > Peptostreptococcales > Peptostreptococcaceae > Romboutsia_D. The sequence goes on along the minus strand of NZ_DATIRC010000156.1, from coordinate 13,283 downwards.
AGAAATAGAAATTGGTGTTGATTTTCCAAGCATAGCCTGTACAAATATTATTATTAATATTGATGGTATGCTAATTATTATTTCAGTCAATCTCATCATAATATCATCTACAATTTCAGATGATGCTCCACTAATACTTCCATATGCAATTCCAATAAAAGTTGAAATTATTGTAGATAATATCCCTATCAGTAAAGATGCTCTTCCTCCATACCATATCATTGAAAATATATCTCTTCCCATTGAATCTGTTCCAAAGTAAAACTCTTTATTTGGAGCTACATTTGAATTTAATAAATCCATATAGGTTGGATCATGATTCATTACTGCTGATGAGAAAATACATCCTAGCGTTATTATACTTAGTACAATTATTGATATATAAGGTTTATCTTTAATTTTACTTACAAGACTCTTACTTTTTACTTTTTTATCATTTTCTTGGCTAATATAATTTGCTCCTACTATTTCAAAGTCGCTATATTGCAATTTCACTATTATCACCTCTATCATGTTTCATTCTAGGATCTATTTTATTATTTATAATTTGTGATATCATGTTTGCAAATACAACTAAAGTTCCTGTTAATAAACTTAAAATTAATAACATGTTATAGTCATGATATTTTGCACTTTCAAAGCAAAGTGATCCTAGACCTGGATATGAAAAAACTTGTTCTACTACATATGTACCTCCTAGTATATGAGGAACTGAAATTGCCATTATACTTATATATGTGGGCATTATATTTCTCAAACAATGTTTATACACTATAGTCTTGTTATTTAATCCTTTTGCTTTACATAACAAAACATAATCTTCTCTTATTTCTTCTAATAATTTGTTTCTTATCATATATGTATAATACCAAAGATGGCTTAATATAAGAACTGTTAGTGGTAAAATCAGATGTGTTATTCTGCTGATGATATTATTTCCTTGCCCCATTGAATAGGCTCCACTTGTTGGTAACATACCTAAATTTATACTAAATACTAATACTAATACTAAAGAAATCCAAAATGAAGGTATACAATTAGTTATGGTTCCTATTTTGCATATAAATCTATCTATTACCTTATCCTCATTCAATGCACAAAATATTCCCATTATTAATGCTAAAATAAAGGTTAATATGTAACCTAAACCACCTAAAATTATAGTATTTATATAAACATCTTTTATAACTGTAGATACATCTTGTTTGTATTTAAAAGATATTCCAAAATCACCTTTATATGCATTAGATATCCACTTTCCATACTGAATATATATTGGTTCATCTAGCCCTAATTTCTCCATAGCATCTTGTTTTTCTATAGTACTCATTCTTTCTACACCTTCTCCATAATAAGACCTTAATGGATCTCCTGGAGATAATCTTGCCATATAAAATACAATTATCGATAATAGAAACATTACTCCTATAAACTGAATTACTTTCTTTAATATATCTCTTAACAAAATAATCCCCCTCATTTATTTCAATATAAAACTTCTTCTAATTTTCTATTAATACAAAAAAACCATAAAAGTATACACTCATTGTGTAAAACCTTCATGGCTTTAATTTCAATAGTTATTTTTTTATCTATTTATTATTACAGTCTAATTTTAGCACTATTTGTATTAAATGTAAACTAATTATATATTAAAAAAATGCAGTTTCATTGGAGCATAGTTATATTAATTTAAACTCTGCTTTCATCTCTCCTACTATTTCCCCTCTAGCATTTAAGATTTTAGGGGTAGCAAATTTTATAAGTTTTCCTCTTTCTTCTTTAGATATTAATTTCATTTGGCTAAGAACTTCTAAAACTAAACAGCTTGTTGCAGATGTACTTCCATCTTCTATTTTAACTGCAATTCCTATTCCTTTTTCTTTATGTCCAACTAAATAAACTCCTTGAGATCCCATTTTGCCGAAAATTCTTCCTTTGCAAACTTTCATAAGTTCTGTACAAAATCTATCTGTACCGCCTACCATTTCTGGAAAATCAATCATAGCCTTTGTTATTTTGTTTATATATTTTTCTTTATCCGGTAATTTTTTAGGATTAGCCATTTGAGCAAATCCATAGGCTAGGCTTTGTAATTCTAAAGCATGAACAGGAGCACCACAACCATCTAGCCCAATTAGTATATCACTCTTATCATACTCGCATACTATTGATAAATTTTCTATTATTCTTTGCTGTAGTGGATGACTTATTTCTAGGTAAGTATCTAAATCTTCACCCATATGTTTTGCACTTATCAGCATTCCACAATGTTTTCCAGCACAATTATGGTATTTTTGTGTTATCGCTTCTCCTGATTCTATTATTTTCTTATATACATCCGTATTAAATGGTATATGAGTACCACAATTCAATTTATCTTCATCTATTTCTGCTTTATTTAATATACTTTCTACTGCTCTTACATGATATTTTTCACTAGAATGTGAAGAACATATTAAAGCAACTTCTCTATCTTCTATATGATATTTTTCACATGCTCCGGTTTCTAATACCTGTATTGCCTGTATTGGTTTTACACCTGATCGAGCATAAATAATTTCTTTCGGATTCCCATAATACTTTAATAAATTTTTATCTATGTCGACTACTGCTACATGAGCATTATGTGTACATTCTACTAATTTTCCTCTATATACATTTATAGCACTTTTCATATTATTCGCTTCCCTCAAAATATATTTTATATAACTATTTTAGCTCTGCAATAACCTTTTTTTATATCTCATATAGGATATCATTCCTCTTATACATTCGTATGCGCTTATAGTAATCCATATTCCTTATAGACCTAATCCTAACTGGATTTCTAATATATATAGATATTGATTACATAGATATAATACATTTTTATAATTTTTCCAACCTAATCATTTATAAACAAGTTCAATAAATATATAATTTAAAATGCTATATAATTGCCATTTTTTAATCAATTAAATTTTCTTATTTTTATATATTTTAAGATATTCACTATTTTTTTAATAGTTTGCATAGAAACCATTGACTTGATATTTTCTTTATAGTATATTAGTTCGTATAGAAACTATTTTTTAATTAGTTTTTATTATTAATATAAATATTCGAGGTGATTTTATTGAATTCAAATTTTGATAGTTTTAGAGTTGCAATGTTGCTAAAAGAAATTTACTCTAAAACAATGTATTCTATTGAAGATAGTTTTAAAGAAAATGGTTTAACTCATCAACAAATTATAATTATTAAATTAATCGCACACAACCAAGAAATGACAATATCTGATTTATGTCACGAAATGTCCTTAGCTAAAGGAACAGTTTCTGGCATAGTAACTAGGCTTGAACAAAATGGATTTATTGAAAAATTCAAAAAAGAAAATGATAAAAGAAATACTTATTTAAGATTTACTAATAAAGGAAAAGACTTTGCTATTAAATTCAGAGTTAAAATTCAAAAAAGCTTTGACAATATATTTAAGGATTGTACAGAAGAAGAGCTAAACGAATTAGTATTAAATTTAAGAAATATTTTATCTAAAATCAAGGAGTGATAATTATGGATACAAAATTAATAATATCTATAGTATTTATTACATTAGCACTTATTCTTTATACAATAGGTGTTTTTGGTGAAAGAAAGGCTAAAACATTAAACAAAAACCATGTGCTAATATTCTGGGGTGGTTTAGTTTGTGATACATCAGGAACTCTAACAATGGGTGAAATAGCACGTAGTTCTTCAACTATTGCTACATCGTCTTTTACTCAAAGTTTACATGGAATTACTGGTTTCTTAGCTATAGTACTTATGCTATTCCATGCTGTATGGGCAACTTATGTATTATTTAAAGGTAATGAAGAAAAGAAAAAATTCTTTCATAAATTTAGTATAGTAGTATGGACGATATGGCTTATACCTTACTTTATCGGTATGTTTATAGGCATGATGTAAAAAATGCACTCATTTTGAGTGCATTTTTATATAATATTATAAAATTATAGTGAATTTACATCCCTTATTTAATTCACTTTCAACATATATTTCTCCATTATGAAGATCTATTATATGCTTTGTTATTGTTAAACCTAATCCACTTCCACCTTTAACTTCTGAATGTACATCTACTATTTGATTAAATCTATCAAATATTAACTTATGATATTTAGGATCCATACCAACACCATTATCTTGTACAGATATCATAACTTTATCATTTAACTCTTTTATGCATACTTCTATTTTTCCCCCACTTGGAGTAAATTTTGCAGCATTCCCAACCAAGTTAACTATACATCTTTCTATCTCATAGGCATCGCACATAATAATTTTTTCTTCAATTTCAGGATCAATTATTAATTCGATTCCCTTATTTTCTACATACTCTTTTAATGATAATGTAGCTTCTTCAACTACATATACAATATCATTTTCTTTTAAATCCACTTTATATTTTCCATGATCTATTTTAGCGGTATCTATTAAATTATTTATTAAACGCAATAGCCTTTTAGTGTTTCTTTTCATCACACTCATATATTGAGTTAATTTTTCTTTTTCTATTCCATTATCAAATTTATTAAACTCTGTTATTAGCTGTTCAGTAGTATAAATTACGTTTAATGGTGTCCTAAGCTCATGAGATAGATTAATAAAGTAACTATTCTTATTTCTTTCTAATTCAATTACTTTATTTAATAATTCATTACTTATTTCCATCTCGTGACTTAATTGTTCCGTCTTTTTGTGAACTAATTTGTCTAAATATTTCATCCTATTAGTATATGAATATATCACTAGTATTAATAGTAAAAAGTATATAAAGAATGCTATACTACTTTTATAAAATGGAGGGTCTATAGTAAAAGTCACTTTACTTTCATCTGTAATGTTACCATTGTGACTTCTAGCCTTTATTCTTAGAGTATATTTTCCAGGTGATAAATTGCTATAATTTATATCATTTGACTCCACTTGACGCCAATGTTCACTTGTGCCATCTAAAATATAATAATACTTAACATTTTCAACATTGCTATAGTCTGGGAAAAATACATTTATATTAAGAAAGTTCTCATTATGCTTAAATTTCATCCCATCTATATTGTTATAATGTTTTCCATTTACTTCAAAATCATCAAATACAACATTTGGTGTATATTTCTTTTTGTTTACTTGAGATGGATTAAATATATTTAATCCATTTATTCCTCCAAAGAAAAATTCACCTTTATTATTTTTGTAAGCTGCACTTCCATTAAATTCGTTAGCTTGCAGCCCATCTGTTACACTGAAATTTTCAAAAGTGTTACTTTTAATAACAAACTTTGAAATTCCCTTATTAGTACTAACCCATAAGTTATTATTTTCATCCACTAATATACCATATACTGTGTTATTAGCTAGTCCATCTAATGTTGTATATCGTGTAAATGTTTCTGACTTTTTATCAAATTTATTTAATCCATAACTAGTTCCTATCCATAGGTTTCCATCATTATCTTCGGATATACATCTTATAGTATCTGAACTTATTGTACTTTTATCATTTTCTTTATTTTGATATTTTTTTATACTATTATTATTAAGGTCTAATCTTATTAGACCTCCATCTACAAAACACCCTATCCAATATATCCCTTCACTATCTTCATATATAACTTTTGCATATAATGCTTCTATATCAAAATCCTTTATTTCATCTGTTATATCTTTTATTTCATCTGTCTTTGGATTTAGTATATTTACTCCATCAGATGTTCCTATCCAAAGATATCCATTACTATCTAAAAATAATGATCTTATATTATCTTCACTCAATCCATCTTCCTTGTTATATACGGTTATTGTATTTTGTTTTTTATTAATTTTATTTACACCATTATTTGTAGCTACATATATTTCATTGCCTTTACCAGTTATATCATTTATACAATTGTTACTAAATGAATAATTTGTTGTTTCTCTATTTAAATGAGATATTTCATTAGTTTCTCTATTCAAAATGTTTACACCTTTTGAGTTAGTTCCTATCCATAATAGTCCATCCTCATCTTCATATATCCCATGAATAGCATTCTCACTTAATGAATTATTATTGAATGGGTTTCTTTTATAATGCTTAATACTATTATTAGGATCAAATATACTTATTCCTAAATAAGTCCCTACCCAAATCAAGCCACTCTCATCTTCTATAATTGTATAAATATCATCATTAATTAAGCTATTTATATCATACGTATTACTTTTATATGTAGTAAATGTTTTATCGTCCTCATTAAGTTTTGCTAATCCTTTGTCTGTTGCAATCCATATTGTTCCATTACTGCCTTTAAATATATCTCTTACATAATTACCTGGTATTGATTTTTCATCATTTGAATCATGTTTAAATCTTGTTACTTCATTAGTATTTATATCGATTCTATTTAAACCTTGTTCAAATGTCCCTGCCCATATATATCCATTGTCATCATAATAAAGACCATATATATTATTTTCACTTATTGTATTTTTATCTTCCTTATTACTATAAAATTTATATACTTTATTTTTACTTATATCTATTTTATTCAAACCTAGTTTAGTACCTACCCATATGTCTCCATTGCTATCTTTTTCTAGTGTATGTATAAGTTGACTACTTAAGTCATTCTCTCCAGAAAAGATATGTATAAACTTATCATTAGCTTCATCATACAAGCTAAGACCATTAGATGTTCCTACTATTACTTTATTCTCTTTTGTTACTAGAATATCTCCAATATTATTATGCGATAAATTTCCTTTTTTTTCTGATGAAAAGTAATTAGTTATTTTCTCATTTTCCGTATTTATTTTACTTAATCCATCGGCAGTTCCTACCCATATATTCCCATTATTATCTTCTTGTAAATCTATTATGTAGTTATTAGCTATGCTATTTATATTTTTTTCATCATGTCTATAAACTTTAAAATCATAACCATTATACTTGTTCAAACCATCGTTGGTACCAATCCATATATATCCTTTTTTATCTTGAATCACCGTCTCTACTGTAGATTGAGATAATCCATCTTCATTTTTAATATTTCTAAAACTAATATTTGATGCATATGAAACGTTAATATTTGCATTAAGTACTACAATTGCTAAAACAATAATACCTAAAATTTTTAATATATTTATCTTTTTCATCCTCTTCCCCTTATTGTAATCAATAAATTTATCTATAACAGTACAAATTATACTACATTATGGTTTTTTTTTCTATACTGCTAACTTTAAAAAGACGCTTAACTAAGCGCCTTTTTAATAAATTGTATTATTATTAAATTAAATTTAATATATTAATCTCTTAAACTTCTTATAATTTTATTTCTAACTAAATTTACCATTTCCTTAGCTTCTTTAATATTAAATATCAGTATTAATATTATATACACAATTAATCCTAATATAACACACATCATAGCGCTTAGTCCCATGAGCTTTCTGCTTGCTCCTAGCATACTTGCGCCAAATTTAAATATGCTATTGTATGTAATTTTCATTATAACTCCCATCATTATAGATGATGCACAAACTTTTATGAAATTAGTAAAAATACCTTTAAGCCCGATTTTACCTATCTTCTTTCTTAAAGATATAAATAATAAAATTGTAGTAATTATAGCAGATATAGACCCTGCTAATGCAAGTCCTCCTATTCCCATGTAATTTACTAAAATTATAGAAAATATTACATTTATAATTACTGCTATTGTAGCATTTTTTACTGGAGTTTTTGTATCTTGTAGTGAGTAAAATGCCTTTGATAAAATCTCCCTTAGTCCACATGCTACTATTCCTATTGAATAATAAAATAATGCTGTTGACGTTAAATAAGTAGCTCTTGAATCAAAGGAACCTTCCTCAAATAACATTTTAACTATAGGTGTTGATAAATCCATAATTATTATCATAATTGGTACCATAGATATTATTATTATATTTATGGACTTAGATATATTATATTTAAATGCTTTTATATTACCTTCACTAGCTAGTTTTGAAAGTATTGGATACATTACTGTTGATAAAGATATAACTATAATTCCTACTGCAAATATATTTAGTTTATTTGCATAATTTAGAGCTGTAATACTACCAGTCTCTAAAGTAGATGCTAAGGTTCTATTTACTACTGTATTTATTTGATTTACATAAGAACCAAAAAATACAGGTAATACAAGATATAATATTTGTTGTATATTTTCATCTTTTAAATCTAATATAAATTTGTGCTTATATCCTTTTTTTAATAAAAATGGTATCTGAAATAAAAGTTGTACTATATATGCAAATAAAGTTCCGTATACCATTACATAGGAATTTGTAATAGAACCTAAAAATATTGCTACTATAACAAATATATTAAAGGGTATACTTACAATTCCGGATATATATACATTTCCAGATGCTACTAAAAATGATGATATTAAACCATTCGTAGCTATAAAAATCATAGAGAATAATAAAATTCTAGAATATCCTACTGTAAGTTCTAGTACTTTTCCTTCAAATCCCATTGCAAATATTTTTACTATATACGGTGTAAATATTATACCTATAATAATAAATATAATACTAATTACTAATACTATATTTAATATATTACTTGTAAATCTATATACTTCTTTATTGCCTTTACTCTCTTTTATGCTGAAAAACATTGGTATAAATGTTGTTCCAAGAGATGCACTTATTCCATCAAACAATACAACAGGTATATTTAATGCTGTAAGATATGCATCTGTTATATTTCCTGCTCCAAATGATTGTGCTAATACTATATCTCTTAAAAATCCTGTCACCTTAGATAATAATATTATAATCATTAAAATAACAGCAGTTTTCTTGGTTGCTTTGGACATAAATAATCCTTTCTTTTTGGTGTGTATATTATTTATTTTTACCTTATAAATTATTTTCATAATATCTAGATTCAATTATTATAAATAATGATAATATTATTTATAATATCATAAAATAAAAACTTAGTTAATTTATTTAATATATAATCTATTAAATAAATTAGTTAGTTAGTTAGTTAGTTAGTTAGATATATTATTAGTAAATTTATTAAACTTATAAAATCTTCACTTCTTAATATTTTTTTATACGAATTTATATTGATATATAATATTTCATATTTAAAAAGGCGTGTACTTAAATTTAAGTACACACCTTTTTAAATTACATTTGTTGAGCTAGCCTTTTATAAGACTCATATCTCTCTTTTGCATTTTCCTCTGTCATATTGAATAGTTCTTCAGCTACATCAGGGAATTGTTTAGCTATTGCAGAATATCTTACTTGTCCCATTATGAAATCTCTAAAGCTTGCTGTTGCATCTTTTGAATCTAGTATAAATGGATTTTTTCCTTCTATTTTTAATTGTGGATTGTGTCTATATAAGTGCCAGTATCCACATGCTACTGCTTGTGCTTCATTAGCTACGCTTCTTCCCATACCTTCTTTTAATCCATGGCTTATACATGGGGCATACGCTATTATTAATGATGGTCCATCATAATTTTCAGCTTCTATTATAGCTTTTAATAACTGATTTTTGTCTGCACCCATTGCAACTTGAGCTACATATACATTTCCATAACTCATTGCCATCATACCTAAATCTTTCTTCTTAGATCTCTTACCTGATGCTGCAAATTTAGCCATTGCTGCTACTGGAGTTGATTTTGATGCTTGACCTCCTGTGTTTGAATATATCTCTGTATCAAATACTAAGACATTTATGTTTTCACCAGATGCAAGTACATGGTCAAGCCCACCATATCCAATGTCATATGCCCAACCGTCTCCTCCTAGTATCCATTGTGATCTTTTAACTAAATATTCTTTTCTAGCTTTTATTTCATCTAATAATTCTTTTGCTCTTCCACTGAATGATTTCCTTTCTACAACTTCTAAAACTTTCTTGCTTGCATCTTTAGATGCTTCTCCATCATTCATATTAGATATCCAATTTTCAAATACATCTTTATAATCTGCACAATCTTCAATCACTACTAATTCATTCATTATATCGAATAGTTTAGTTCTCATTTGTTTAACTGCTAAATGCATACCAAATCCAAACTCTGCATTGTCCTCAAATAATGAATTTGCCCAAGATGGACCTTTCCCTTCATGGTTTATAGTATATGGAGTTGCTGGAGCTGATCCTCCCCATATAGAAGAACACCCTGTAGCATTTGCTATCATCATTCTATCTCCGAATAATTGAGTAACTAGCTTGATATACGCTGTTTCTCCACATCCTGCACAAGCTCCTGAGAATTCCATTAAAGGAGTCTTAAATTGTGAGTCCTTAACAGTTTTTCCAGCTACTAAATCACCTTTATATGAAACTTGAGAAACTGCATATTCCCAATTTGGTATTTCTTTATCAGTTTGAGTTTCAAGAGGCTCCATAACTAATGCTTTTTGCTTAGCTGGGCATATATCTGCACAGTTTCCACAACCTGTACAGTCCATAGTATCTACTTGCATTCTATACTGTAATCCCTCAAAACCTTTACCTATAGCTTTTTTAGTCTCAAAACCTTCTGGCGCATTTTTAACTTCTTCTTCATTTAATAAGAATGGTCTAATTGTTGCATGAGGACAAATATATGCACATTGATTACATTGAATACAGTTGTCTATTATCCATTCTGGTGCATTTATAGCAATACCACGTTTTTCATAAGCCGCAGTACCTGCTGGGAATGTACCATCTTCTATTCCATTAAATGTACTTACTGGTAAACTATCTCCTTCTTGAGCATTCATTGGTCTTAATATATTTTTTATAAAATCAGGTTCTTTATCATTACCATCATTATTATCTATTGCAGATTTCCAAGACTCTGGTACATTTATTTTTACTAAAGCATTTTTACCTTGCTCGACTGCTTCATAGTTCATATTAACAACTTTTTCACCTTTTTTACCGTAAGTTTTACTTATTGATGCTTTTAAGTATTCTGTTGCTTCATCTTCAGGTATTATATTTGCTAGTTTAAAAAATGCTGATTGCATTATCATATTTATTCTATTTCCAAGACCTATTTCTTGAGCTATTTTAGTTGCATTTACAGTATAGAAGTTTACATTATTCCTAGCTATGAAGTTTTTCATTTTAGCTGGTAAATGTTCATCTAGCTCTTTCTCATCCCATATTGTATTTAATACAAATGTTCCACCATGCTTAAGACCTTTTAATAAGTCATATTGGTTTACATATGATTGATTATGGCAAGCTATATAATCAGCATTATCTATTAAATAAGTTGATTTTATAGGTAAATCTCCAAACCTTAAATGAGACATTGTTATCCCACCAGATTTTTTAGAGTCATAAGCAAAATATGCTTGAGCATATTTCTTAGTATTATCTCCTATTATCTTTATAGCTTGCTTATTAGCTCCTACTGTACCATCTGAACCTAATCCCCAGAATTTACAATTTACAGTACCTACATGACTTAACTTTAACTCATCTTTCACTTCTATAGATGTGTTTGTTACATCATCAACTATACCTACTGTAAATTGATCTTTTGGACTTAAACTTGATAAGTTATCAAATATAGCCTTTATATGTGATGGTGTTACATCCTTTGAACCAAGCCCATATCTACCACCAATTATCATAGGAGCATTTTCCTTATTATAATATACTGAACGTACATCTAAGTATAAAGGTTCACCAATTGCTCCTGGTTCTTTTGTTCTATCTAATACACATATTCTCTCTACACTCTTCGGCACTACATCTAAAAAATGTTTTATAGAAAAAGGTCTATATAAATGAACCTTTACTAACCCATATTTTGCACCTTTAGAATTTAATTCATCTATAGTTTCTTCAATAGCTTCAGTTACTGATCCCATTGCAATTAATATTTCTTTAGCATCTTGAGGTCCATAATAATTGAATAGTCCATAATTTCTTCCTGTAAGATTACTCATTTGTTTCATATAGTCTTCTGTTATTGGTACTATTGCTTCATAGTATTTATTACTCGCTTCTCTTGCTTGGAAGTATATATCTGGATTTTGAGCTGTACCGCGTGTAACAGGATGCTCTGGTGATAATGCTCTATCTCTAAATTCTTGTAATGCTTCATAGTCTATTAATTTAGCATAATCCGAATATTCAAGTAACTCTACCTTTTGTATTTCGTGAGAAGTTCTAAATCCATCGAAGAAATGTACAAATGGTAGCCTTCCTTTAATTGCTGCTAAATGCGCTACTGGAGCTAAGTCTGCTACTTCTTGCACTGAACCTGATGCTAGCATCACACATCCAGTTTGACGTGCCGCCATAACGTCTTGATGATCTCCAAATATTGATAAAGCTTGAGATGCTAATGCACGTGCACTTACATGGAATACCCCTGGAAGTAATTCCCCTGCAACTTTATACATATTAGGTATCATAAGAAGTAATCCTTGTGATGCTGTAAATGTAGTTGTAAGTGCTCCTGCTTGAAGAGATCCATGAAATGCACCTGCCGCTCCTGCTTCAGATTGCATTTCAACAACATTTACTTTTTGATTGAAAATATTTTTTAATCCCTGAGCAGCCCACTCATCAACTGCTTCTGCCATGTTTGATGATGGTGTTATAGGGAATATTGCTGCAACATCAGTAAATGCATATGCAACATGTGCTGCTGCTGTATTACCGTCAACTGTTTTTATTATTTTTGCCATAAGTGTTCTCCTTTTATGTAATTAATATAAGCGTTACTACTTATTATTTTTCCCATAAAAAAAGTTTAATACTCATATTTTATAAAATTAATTCTATTTAACATATCAAATCAGAGCTCATATACTTTAAATTTATCATTTCAACTACACTCTTATTTTTCTTTTACACGAAATAAGGGTGTAGATATTATTTAAGTATTAATACCTACACCCTTATTTTTTATTAATAATAAAAAAAATTATGTGGCTACGTCTTACTCTCCCAGGCAGTTGCCCACCAAGTACCATCAGCGCTAAAGAGCTTAACTTCTGTGTTCGGAATGGGAACAGGTGTATCCTCTTTGCTATTATAACCACATAATCTTTATGTTTTAATTAATTTCTTAATTAAATTTTAGAGTTAATACTCTGAAAACTGTATATCATTTAGAATGAATCATTTATTGGTCAAGTCCTCGACCTATTAGTATCGGTAAGCTAAATACATTACTGCACTTACACCTTCGACCTATCAACCAGGTAGTCTTCCTGGG
>NZ_DATIRC010000155.1:0-2521 GCF_035470145.1 Romboutsia sp. | reverse complement strand
TGTTACTTATTCCAAACATTCTATGTATACTTGGGTTTCTCAAGTCACCATCAAGTATTAGTACTTTTTATTCTAGGAATGCAAAGCTTACTGCTAAGTTTGATATAACTGTGCTTTTGCCTTCATTTTGTTTACTACTTGTTACATTTATTACTTTTATTTCTTTATCTAAGTTTGAAAATTCTATGCTTGTTCTTATTCCTCTATAGGCTTCTGCTATAGGGGATTTAGGATTGTTTATGCTTATTATTTTATTCATAGTTCTTAATCCTACTCCCTTCTAATTGGTATTTATTTCTTAATACGTAAATTATAACATTTTATGACAATAAATACCACATTTTAAAATAATTGGTATTTACCCTATTCTAAAAAAGATTTTTCCAATAAAAAAACATCCAGTATTTTTATATTATACTGGATGTTTGGTATTAATATTTTTCTATTTCTTCTAGTAATTCTTTTACTAAGTCATTTCCTTTTATTTTTCTAACTATTTCACCTTTTTTAAATAACAGTCCTTCGCCTTTTCCACCAGCTATTCCTATATCTGCTTCTCTAGCTTCTCCTGGTCCGTTTACTGCGCATCCCATTATGGCTACTGTTATGTCTTTTTCCATGTGGTTTATTTTTTCTTCTACTTCATTTACCACACTTATAAGGTCTATGTTACATCTTCCACATGTTGGGCAAGATACTACTTTTATTTTGTCATTTAATAAGTCTAAGCTTCTTAGTATTTCTTTTCCAACTATAACTTCTTCACAAGGGTCCCCTGTTAGTGATATTCTAACTGTGTCTCCTATTCCTTTAAGTAGCATTGCTCCTACTCCGATTGAAGATTTTATTGTTCCTTTTTTTACACTTCCTGATTCTGTTATTCCTATATGTAGTGGGTAGTCTACTTTTTTAGATATTAGTTCATAAGCTTCTATTGTTTTGTATATATCTGATGATTTAAGTGATATTACAATATTATAAAAGTCTAGGTCTTCTAATATTTTTATATGTCCTAGTGCACTTTCAACTAGTGCTTCGGCAGTTGCTGATCCATGCTTTTCTAGTAGTTCTTTTTCTAGTGATCCACCGTTTACGCCTATTCTTATTTTTAGGTTTCTTTGTTTACACTTATTTACTACTTCTTTTACTTTTTCTATGCTTCCAATGTTTCCTGGATTTATTCTTACTCCATCTACTCCTTGGTCTATTGCTTCTATTGCTAATCTATGGTCAAAGTGTATATCAGCTATTACTGGTATGTTTACACTTTCTTTTATTTTACCTATGTTTTTAGCAGCTTCCATGTCTGGTACTGCTACTCTAACAACGTCACATCCAACATTTTCTAATGCTTTTATTTGTGCTATTGTAGCATCTGCATCTCTTGTATCAGTGTTTGTCATTGATTGTATGCTTATAGGGTTATTGCCACCTATTTTTACATTTCCAACGCTTACTTCCCTACATTGTCTTCTTTTATAGCTCATGTTGTCACCTACCTAGAATAGTTTAATTATATCTTTATATGTTATAAATACCATAAAGCCCATTAGTAGTGCAAATCCTACCATGTGTATTGCTGCTTCTTTGCTTGGGTCTAGTTTCTTTCCACCTCTTATACCTTCTATTCCTATCATTAATAGTCTTCCGCCATCTAACGCTGGTATTGGTAGTAAGTTTAGTATTCCTAGGTTTAAGCTTAACATTGATGCTATGTACATTAAGTTAGGTATACCTGTTTTTGCAGCGTCTGAAACTATTCCTATTACTCCTACTGGTCCTGCTACTGAATTTGCTGCTCCTCCAGGTACTGTTCCTGTTATTAGTTGTCCAAGGAATATAAACATTTGTTTTATCATTTCTATTGTTACTGTAAATGCTTTAGCTATTGATGTGAATACATTTCTTTCATATGATGGTGCTATCCCTATTACGTAGTTTCCTTGTTCATTTTTTTGTGGTGTTAAATTAAATTCTTTTATTTTTGAATTTCTTTCAACTTTTATATTTACTTCTTTTCCACCTGAGCTATGTAATTTTTCAACTACATCTTCCCATGTGTTTGTTTTAATTTTATTTACTTCTATTATTTTATCGTTAGCTTGAAGTCCTGCTATTTGTGCTGGAGTATTTTCTATTACAGCACCTAATACATTAGAATTTGTTGGTGATCCTATGTACATAAATACTGGTATTAATAGTATTGCTGCAAATACTATATTAAAAAATGGTCCTGCAAATAGTATGCTTGCTCTTTGAAGTATGCTCTTTTGTCCAAATGAGTTTGGATCTTTAGATTCTCCATCTTCACCTTCCATACTTATATATCCACCAAGTGGTAATAATCTTATTGAATATTTTGTTTCACCTTTTGTTGTGCTAAATAGTTTTGGACCCATTCCTATTGCAAATTCGTGTATTCTAACACCTGCTTTTTTTGCAAATAAGAAATGTCCTAATTCGTGTATAAATACTATTACTCCGAATAATAATATTGCTGCTATTATAGTCAAGTTTATTC
>NZ_DATIRC010000154.1:0-2001 GCF_035470145.1 Romboutsia sp. | reverse complement strand
AAGGAAATGATATTCCACCAGCCCATAAAAATGCCCGATATGCAGTGAATCTCAAAGCTTTAGAAAATTGTGATCCAGAATTAGATAATCCTCTAGGAGTTGAAGTTAAAGGCATTTTGTATGGTGGAAGAGATACCAAAGCATATGTTCCAGTTCAACAAAGCTTTGATTGGGAACATGGAATTATTGCATATGGAGCTTCTTTGGAAACAGAAACAACTTTTGCCACAATTGGAAAAGAAGGTGTTCCTGAGATTAATATGATGAGTATTCAAGATTTTATTTCAATTCCTTTAGGTAAGAATGTTAGGAACAATCTCGAGTTTGGAAAAAAAGTAGATAATCCACCTATTGTTTTCGGAGTTCATTATTTCTTGCAAGATAAAAAAGGAAATTATCTAAATGATCCTAAAGACAAACATGTCTGGATAAAATGGATGGAACTTCGAATCCATAATGAAGTAGACGCAATTGAAACACCAACAGGTTATATTCCGAGATATGAAGATTTGAAAAGACTCTTTAAAACAGTTAGAGACAAAGATTACAGTAAAGAGGAGTATATTCAACATTTTACTATTAGAATCCCAGAACATATGTCAAAAATAAAACGTTTTAGACAATTCTATAAAAAGAACGTAACCTACACACCTGAAGCTGTCTTTTGGGTACTAAACCAACAATGTGAACGTCTCCTCAATGCCAAGGAAAAGAAAGGAAATTATATTTCACCAGAAATGTTCATTGAATAAAAACGAATTATCAATCTTTTTATTTTCTTAATTTATCAGAAACGGAAAATCTATAGGTTAGTCCTAAATAGAAGGATAACAAGCCCTTAAGGTGTTTGTGCCTCGGTGGCTCAGCCCGGTAGAGCGGCAGCCTTGTAAGCTGTTGGTCGCGGGATCAAATCCCGCCCGAGGCTCCATTTTATTATGTTTAAATCATTTGGAACATTTTTTAAGCCTATTTCTAATATCATAGGTTTTAATTAATTAACAAGAAAACCAGACGGGAATAAGTTCATGGTAACAGAAATTGACATTTTGATTCTTGCCTTAATTCAAGGATTAACAGAGTGGTTACCAGTATCAAGTTCTGGACATTTGGTTATTATGGAAAAAATTCTTGGGTTAAATCTACCGTTGATTTATAATATCACATTACATATCGGAACATTGATAGTTGTTTTAACATTCTTTCGAGAAACCGTAATAAGAATAATTAAAGCTGTAATTAGACTGAATTTCAAATGCGATGAAGGAAAAATGGCCATTTTTATAATAATTGGCAGTATACCAATAGCCATTAGCGGTTTTATATTCTATGATTTTTTTAAATCACTTTTTTCTAATTTACTAGCTGTAGGATTAGCCCTTTTAATCACAGGGTTTGTACTCTTCTTTTCTGATAGAAAAATTGGTTATGAAAAAATGGATAGTTTTGATTCTTTAGTTATAGGTTTAGCTCAGGCATTAACCATAATTCCAGGTATTTCAAGAAGCGGGTTAACGGTTTCAACTGCTCTAATGAGAAAAATTGATAAAACAACAGCTTTCAGATTTTCATTTCTGTTATCTATACCCGCGATATTAGGGGCAACATTTAATGAAGTCCAAGAATTTTCATTGATAAATGTTGATATCATTCTTCTTTTTTTGGGAATAATAACTTCCATGATTGTAGGTTATGTATCACTAATTTTTCTGAGAAAATTGGTTTTAAACGAAAAAATCCATCTATTTGCTTATTATTGTTGGACTATTGGAATAGTAATAATTCTGTTTATAGTTCTTTAAAGACGATTAAATAAAATCAGATGAACCAAATTTTGAAAAACTTCTTAAACTCGTTTGAAACTTCACAAAATAAGACTAACGTATTTAAGTTATGTAGTATTTTATGGAAAGCAATGTAGAGGTGCAACATAGTTGGGCAAAAGAAAAGTCAAGCGTGAAGACTATAATACAATAAAATTGCCACAAGGTAACGACGTTATAG
>NZ_DATIRC010000153.1:0-2106 GCF_035470145.1 Romboutsia sp. | reverse complement strand
ATATTTATTATAATAATCATATAAAGTACTTCCTAAATCACCATGTTTATAATATACAGTTGCACCATATACATTTTTTAATCTATTATAAGTATAATTAAAAACGTCTGTATTAATATCAACTTCTTTTAATCCGTTCGCGCTTGCACCTGTGCTACCACTTACAACGTCTTTATGCCCACATCTTAATCCAACTATAAAACTCATAATATCACCTAACCTTTAATTAATTAATGAAAATAATTTACTAAATTCAAATACTAAAAATGTTAAACTTCCAATTATAGTTATAAGTAATGTTATTAATAAACCTAATATCCAAAAACATAAATTTTTCAATTCGTCTATTTTAATAACACTATCGCCAACTTTCATATTAGTGCGGATAACATTTTTTTCAAGTAAAATAATTTTGTCTGTATTTTGATTTGTTTTATTTACAATTCTATTTATATCGTCTATGCGTTCACATGAATGTAACATTTTTTTGTATCACCTACCCATAATTAATATTATGTTAATTATACCATAAATTTAACCTTCCATTTCCGGTGCTGTATATGTCTTAATACTTCCATATCTTAATATATTATAAGTATTTACTAAACTGAAATAACGTTCACTTGATACCTTTAAAGTATCACCAACATAAACCTTATACATATTATTACCCGTTAAAGTTGTATCTATAAGCGTTGTTAATGTTGCCAATATTTCAACATTAGTTTCATTTAGCTGTTCTAAAAAATAATTACCCATTAATTCTTGGAAGTCTTCCCAATCTGGTGTAAATAATTCTTTTATTGCTGATTCATTAAAAATCATAATAAAACCCCTTTCGTTTTTAAGAAAAAGGAAGCTAAGAAACTTCCCTTTAATTATATGGTATTTGATACCATGTTCCATTTTCTAAAACTTCATTTATTGTTACTGTATCGCCATGTCTTAAACTTCCTATAATTGACCATGTGGTAGCCGGTCCTGTTCTTACATTTAAATAACTGTTAGTATTTTCTAGTTTGACCGTTCCTATTGCGCCTTCTTCCGCGTTTTCAACTTCTATATAACTAGCACTTACAAAACCTAATCCAAGAACACGACTATATAAAAATTGTCTTATAATTCTATGTTGTGTAACCCAATTTATTTTACTTAATTTCTTTTTAACTTTTTCATATTCGGTCATGTCGTCACCTAATTGTCTTACTTTGTTAGAAAGTACTATTTTAGTATCTTGTGGTTGTTGTATATTATAGTCAAGTGCTACGATTCTAGTTTCTAAGTTAATTTCTAAAAGTTCATCAAAAACGGTTACAATGTCGCCTAATTTAAAATCTATTTCGTCTTCATTAACTGCCGATATATCCGACATGGAAATTTCATATGTTATAGTCGGATTTTCATAGGTATTTTTTTTCCATTGCGCATAATTATATAATTCTTCTTCACTTGATATGTTGCTATTATAAACAACTTTATGACGTATTACATCATTAGGTAATATAGTTGGATATACCCAAACATATTCACGCCCTAAATTTAATTCTGATATATCAATTTCATTTTCACCGATAAAATATATTTTGTTTGCTACTTCTGTACTATCTATAGTTCTTATAATACTATTTAAATTTTTGCCATAAGTACACAACAAACCGTTATTTTCTGAACTATCATTTAATAATGAAACGGTTTTTAATTCATTATTAAATATTAAATCACCGCCGTAAACTTCTTGTAATTTTCTTAATGTTTCTAAACAATTGGCATGTGCTTCAATTGTGAAATCACTTGATACACTTATATCACACGTTCCAAGTTCCCAACCTGTTTTATATAAAACATATTGTAAAATTGTGCTTGCTTGTTCGCTAAAAAAATCTTTTTCTTTTAATGGTGTGCTGTATTGTAAATCATAAAATAAAGCTTCGCAATAATAACTTGTAAATGCTGTTCCATTTTCGCTTTTATCTTCAATAGTTCTTATATAATAATAATCATCAACTAACCTAACTAAACTTTCAATTTGAAAATCTTGCCTTTTTTCTGATTCATAAGGCAAATCAAAAGTAATATAGTTACCGCCGTTTAACTGTTGTATTAAAT
>NZ_DATIRC010000152.1:0-2023 GCF_035470145.1 Romboutsia sp. | reverse complement strand
ATTCCAACCATATAATACTTGAGGACCAGGGAAAATAGTTGCATTTTCACTTGTCAACATCACTCTTGCAATTTCTCTCATTGCAATTTCTTCATCAACCACATCTTCCAACAAAAGTGCTTTCCCTTCTGGTGGTGTGATTACACCTTCATACGTAGCCGCAGGATACGGTGAATAATACGCAGGACCTTGGTTTGCCATAACTTCTCCTAATTAAAAATTTAAATTAAATCTAGACTCTAGACTTATTCTTCGTGACCAGCCATTTCCATCGTAATACAATTACGATCAAGCATATCAGAACAAACGTACACACATAGTGCACACCCTTTACATCTGTTTTCATCTACCCAAGATGTGTTTCTTTCTTTATCGAACATAAGCGTATTCGCTTCTGGACAATATAGTGTACACGTGTTACATTTATATTCAGCACATTTGTCTGCATCGACTTTTGCTACATAATACATTTTAACTCCTTTACTCCATGATGTTTAAACATATATCTATTATTAGAACGATTATATTCAATCATAATAACCAATAGATTGCAAATGGAACTTCAAATAAACTTTACACAAAAAAACCTTAATATTACATATTAGTAATATTCATGTATAGGTAATATTTATGATAAATTCTTTATCCACTACATTCATATGTTTTCAAATGGGAGTTTACTGTAAAAACCTTTGACTTATCTTATAATTTATAGAAAAAATAAGTAATATAATAATTGATTATTCATAGTTATAACTTGATTGCAATATATTTATAAGTCTATTTCTTAACATTATTGTTTTAAGGGAATTTACCTCTATTACATTATATAGGGTAAAAATATACTGTATCTCTATGTGTTCACTTCTCTTTCTTGGACCTATGTATCATGGGCATCTTTAGTATTAAAAAGTTGGTGTATCATAAGGGTTATACGATTGGATCATCAGACATATCAATATCAAATTGTGAAATAGTAACAATACACTGTTAAATTTACGTTTTCATACAAGTTTGTTTTTAATAAAGAGTATATTTTAAAAAAATCATCTATAATGGCTAAGGTTTTAGAAGGTGGTTTTAAGAACCTTCTTTGTTCAAATTTATTTTGATTTAGTGTTCTAACCATAAGTAATGGCGAATTCTAGACCCAGTAAATAGAATGTTTTACGAAATAATTTAGTTAAATACAGGAGTTTTTAGTGGAAAAAATTATATTGCTTATTCCAGGCATACCGCTTGTTATAGCATTTATACTCATTTTTGTGAATAAAAAGGAACATATTCCAAAAGTGAGTATTATGTTGTCAAGCATGATCGCATTGTTAGGGCTATATGGAACCTATCATGTGATCACTACCGATGAACCGATACATGGACTTGGCGGTCTATTTGTTTTCAATGAGCTCTCTGCCATACTCGTACCATATGTGGCTATTTTAGGTCTTGTGATCCGTAAATATGCTACAAAATATATGTGGGATGAACCGGGATATAAAAGATTTTTTATCCTTTTAAATTTTATTTTCTCCTCTATCTATATGCTGGTAATGAGTAATAACCTTGTTATTCTTGCACTTGCTTGGCAACTTATGAGTATCAGTCTCTATTTACTGGTGTCATTTAATGTTGCATCAAAAAGTGCGGTCAAAAATGGTAGTTGGACCATGCTGATACATAAAGGGGCTGATCTACTCTTTATACTTGCAGTGATATTGACCTATCAAACATTTGACAGTGTTGACTTGGGACAATTGAGTCAGACATGGCTTGAGATGTCTAAAAACCCTATTGATAACCCTACGATTTTTGTGATCGGGTTACTTTTCTTAGTGGCTGCCATGATGAAATCTGCGATTGTACCGTTTCATATCTGGCTGCCTTATACATCTGAAGCTCCTACGCCAGTATCGGCTTTAATGCATGCTGGGGTAGTAAATGTAGGCGGTATCTTGCTCAATAAATTGGCTTTCCTGCTTCTACTGACACCTGCAGTACTGAATATTGCATTTGTGATAGGACT
>NZ_DATIRC010000151.1:0-1544 GCF_035470145.1 Romboutsia sp. | reverse complement strand
CTTAAAAAAATAATTATTTTAATGCCTATTTTTATTATCAAGTTATAAAACATTCGTTCCTAGGAGTTTCATTTTATAGTATCAAAATTTACATTTCTTTTAGTATTTGCTTAAATATTTTTCTAAAGTACTTTAATATCTCCTAAAGTGTTAATTTCCTATACTTATGTTAAGAAGTAAATAATCTTCTAAAAAATTTAAAAGGAGGTAAAACTATATGGCTGTTATTGAAATAAACAATCCTTCAAGCTTAAAAGTAAAATTAGATTTAGGCATGGTAGATGGTAAAACAAAAACTAGAATTAAATCTTATTCTTACTTAAAGCACGATGCACTACTTCAAGACGTCTATGACGTAGGTGAAGCTATAATGACACTTCAAGAACATACTGTAATGGATATAATCAAGCAAGATAATACAATACTTGGTGCATAATCTATTAAAGTAAATTTTGATAAAAGGAGGTATTCCTATGGAACTTACTAAAAAGTTACTTATGACTTTTAAAGCTGATGATGATAAAAAAATATCTTTATCAGTTGATGATCCTAGAGCAGATATAACAGAAACTGAAATAAAAGCTGTTATGGATTTAATAGTTGCTAAAAATATATTTGCTCCAAATGGCTCTAATTTAGTAGAAGCTGTTGAAGCTAAAGTTGTTGCTACAGATACTACTCCTTATGACTTAGTTATAGGATAGTATAAACCTAAAGCTATGCTTAAAGTCTCCCCCTTTAGGCATAGCTTTAGGTTTATATAGAAAGGATGTGTTTTAAGATGAATTCAGAAATTCAAACGTTGATAGCTTCTGTAGGCTTCCCTATTGCCCTTAGTATGTATTTACTAGTTAGGATAGAAGGTAAACTTCAGATTTTATCTGATAGTATTAATGAATTATCTAAAAATATAATTAGTATAAAATAAATCTATAATCACCAAAAGGTGTCGTATTTAACGACACCTTTATCATAACTAACCTGATCCAATTGCAATCTCTATCCTAACAAGACTAAATAGTTTTAATTATAGATTTAACCTCTTTATATAATAAAGTATCATTCTCCCTATATAAATCTATAGGATTATCTATACTCAAATATTTATCATAATCAATAACAAAACTTAACATATGAACATAAATCTCAATTTCATCATTCATAAAAGGACTTTTTATAACATACTTAATACTATCTTCAAATCCTTTTACCCTTGGATAAACTAAAGCCAACTTTTGATATCCACCCCTAAGAGCATAACTAGCCATCTGATACATATCTCCCTGATTTATACCAAACTTAGGCTTATCTCTTGTATCCAAAACCTTGTACTTAGTATCTAAAATCAAAATATTATCATCTAAATCCTTAATAAAAATATCTTGCCTTAAATTAAAAGCTTTCTGTGAAAAACTATCGTTTATATATAAATGAGATAAATATAAATTACTTTTTTGCTTTGTAACTTCCTTAAGTTCTTTTGAAAAACTGTCACTAATAAAGTTAACTACAAAATCCTCAAATAAAATTTCCATAGGAACTAA
>NZ_DATIRC010000150.1:0-3386 GCF_035470145.1 Romboutsia sp. | reverse complement strand
CAATGTTTATAAACTACATTATCAATAATCTAGTAAATATAATTAAATTTTATATTTATAATATTGAAAATACGAAATTGTACGTTTAAATATAAAAACATATGATAATTATAAGAAATTACAAAAAGTCTGAGTTTAAATTTAAATAGACCATAATAGATATCGGATATTAAGTATAATATGTATACTTATATCCGATATTTTATTATGAAAATAATGTCTCATTGACAGGGATTGAAATTCATGTAAAATTAAAAGAAAACGATTATTCATAAAATTCTATAAGGAGGAACATAAAGATGCGTAGTTTTGTAGAGTTTAAAAATGTAAGAAAAAGCTATGACATGGGTTCGGTAGTTATTAAAGCAGTTGACGATGTTTCTTTTTCCATAGATAAGGGAGAGCTTGTTATTGTTCTTGGGGCCAGTGGTGCGGGAAAATCAACAATACTTAATCTTTTAGGTGGTATGGATCATGTAACTGAAGGAAGCATATTTGTAGATGGCAATGAAATAAGCAAGTATAATAAAAAGCTACTTACAAAATATAGACGTGAAGATATAGGGTTTGTGTTTCAATTTTATAATTTAGTTCAGAATTTGAATGCAATGGAAAATGTGGAGCTTGCAGTGGAAATATGCAAAGACTCTATGGACCCTGTAGATGTACTTAAAAGTGTTGGGCTTAAAGACAGGCTTTACAATTTTCCTGCACAGCTTTCTGGGGGAGAGCAGCAAAGGGTATCTATAGCAAGAGCTATTGCAAAAAATCCTAAACTGCTTCTTTGTGATGAACCTACAGGAGCATTGGATTATAATACGGGAAAATCAATATTAAAACTATTATCAGATACAGCAAAAATGTACAATATGACCATTATTGTTATTACTCATAATTCTGCAATAGCACCAATAGCTGATAAAATAATTACTGTGAAAAGTGGAAAAATAGCAAGTGTTGAAAAGAATGAAAATCCTGTTTCAATAGAAAGCATAGAGTGGTAATTATGAATAAGGCATTTTTAAAGAATTTATTTAGAGATATAAAAAAGTCTCTTTCAAGGTTTTTATCAATAGTTATAATCATTGCAGTTGGCGTAGCTTTTTATGCAGGTGTTAGAGCTACGAGTCCTGATATGAAGTTGTCTGGAGATTCATATTTTAGAAAAAATAATCTTATGGATTTTAAGCTAGTTTCTACTCTGGGACTTACTAAGGATGATTTAGCGGAGGTTCAAAAACAAAATGGTGTAACACAAGCTGAGGGGTCTTACTCTATAGATGCAGTGATAGAAAAAGATAAACGTCAGCTAGTGCTAAATATCAACTCACTGCCTGATAAAAATGGTATTAACGATATAAGAATGATCAGGGGCAAAAGAGCAGAGAATGCAAATGAAGCTGTAGTTGAGGAAAGGTTCTTTGAAAAAAACAAACTAAAGCTAAATGATAAGATAGTGCTTAAGTCAGGAAATGACAACAGTATAGAAGATAGCTTGAAAAACAATGAATTTAAGATTGTAGGGACGGCAAAATCGCCATTATATGTTTCGGAGCAAAGACAGCTTAGTTCTGTTGGAAATGGTAATGTAAGAGGATTTGTATATATACTTCCTGAAGTTTTCAAGAGTGAAGCTTATACAGAAATATATGTAAGAACTGAAAACACAGAGTCAAATAATAGTCTTTTAAATAATGAAAGTTATAAAGAAAAGACTAGTAATATAGAAAAGGCTCTTAAGGACCTTGGATTATCTAGAAATGAAATAAGATATGCTGAAGTTTTAAAGACTGGTAATGATAAGCTAGCACAAGCACAAGATAAATTAGACAGTTCTAAGAAAGAAGCAGCAGAGAAGTTTGCTGATGGATATAAGCAGTTAGATGCTGCTAGAGATAAAATTGCTAAAGGTAAGGTAGAACTTAGAAAAAATGAGGTTCTTTTTAATCAAAAGATGGTAGAGGGTACTAAACAGATAGAGGATGGAAAAAAACAGATTTTATCTGGAGAAAATGAAATAAATATAAAGCAAAAGGAGATTGAAAGTGGAAAACTTCAAATTGCGAAGGGGAAAAAGCAGCTTGATGAGGGTGAAGCACAATTAACTAAAGGTAAGCAGCAGGCAGCAGATGAAATTTCCTCGGCAATAGCCAAAGAGGTAGAGAAAGCAAAAAAACAGCTTGAGTCCGATCCAAGTAATCCAATATATATTTATCAGTATAATTCAATAAATCAACTTTACGAAAAAGATATCAAGGGAAAAGACTTTGATAGCATGTACAGTGCCTTAAAGAATGATAATATGTTAGGAAATATTAAGGCTTACTTTGACATAGAAGCTTTAAAAAACGACTTCGACAAGTCAGCAAACGAGATAAATAGTGCAAGACAACAGTTGGCTAGCGAGGAGAAGTTACTTAAAGAGGGTGAAGCTAAACTTAATTATGGTATAAAAGAACTTGAAGCAAGTAAGAAAAAAATTTCTGATGCTGAAGTAGCGTTAACTAAGGGAAGACAAGAAGGATTAGCAAAGCTTAATAGTGGAAGAAAAGAATTAGAAGAAGGACAAAAAGAAATAGATTCAAATACTAAAAAATTAAAATTAGAAGAAGAAAAGGCAAATGCTAAGATTAAGGATGCAGAGGCTAAAATCCAGAAGAACAGAGACAAGCTTAATGATATTAAAAAGCCTGACTGGTATGTGCTGGGAAGATCTGAAAATGTAGGCTATGAAAGCTATAGACAGGACAGTGACAGAATTGACAATATAGGGAAGGCTTTTCCGTTAGTATTTTTCTTGGTGGCATCACTGGTAAGTCTTACTACAATGACTAGAATGGTTCAGGAAAAGAGAATAGAAATAGGTACCTTCAAGGCTTTAGGATATTCCACAGCTGCAATAGTATCTCACTATCTTATATATGCACTTTCTGCAAGTGCTATTGGAAGTATTATTGGTATTTCAATTGGATTTAGATTATTTCCACCATTTATAATGAATGCTTATAGCTCCCTTTATGATATTGCTGAATCAGTAACACCTTTTAATACAAGTCTTGCCCTGCAGGCATCTTTAGTAGCTATATTTTTCACAGCTACAGCAGCAGTGGCATCAACTTTGGATGAATTAAGAGAGGTTCCAGCTTCTTTGATGAGACCAAAACCGCCTAAATCAGGTAAAAAAATATTCTTAGAGAGAATTAATTTTATATGGAAAAGGCTCAGCTTTACAAAGAAGGTTACTGCAAGAAATATATTTAGATATAAGCAAAGACTGTTTATGACTGTTATAGGTATTGCTGCCTGTACAGGATTAATGATAACAGGATTTGGTCTGAAAGAAGGAGTAGTTGGCGCAACAGAAGTTCAATTTGGTAAAATTTATA
>NZ_DATIRC010000149.1:0-2091 GCF_035470145.1 Romboutsia sp. | reverse complement strand
ATTTTTTCTAATAAATCTAATTCATAATAATTGTCTACCACAAATCTACCTACACCTATGTTTACACCCATTTCTATTTCTTCTATGGTTTTGTTATTCCCATGAAATAATATTCTTTCCATAGGGAAATTTGCCTTATTTGCCGTATATAGTTCTCCACCTGATACTACATCTAGATACAATCCCTCTTGGTTTATTAAGTCACACATATAAATTGGTAAAAAAGCCTTACCTGCATATGCAACTCTATTTTTTCTTTCTTCAACTTCGAAATATTCCTTGTATTCTCTACAGTTATTTCTAACTAATTCTTCATCAAATACGTAAAGTGGTGTTTGATATTTTTGTTTAAGCTCTTTACAACTTACACCACCTATATATAATTCATTGTCTATTACTGACATAGTTCCTTGTAATTTCATCTTTCGCCTCCTATACAAAAATACCCCTTAAGCATTACACTTAAGGGGTATTTTAAAATGAATATATATATATATATCATTATCTATTCCTCAAATGTAGCTCAACACAAATTAAATTTGTGACAGTTATGCATATATTCTATACATCCCCAGGTATATAACCTTAAAGCATCAGTTATATCCTTCGGCGATAATTCCTTTTCCAATAATTCTTCGTGCTTAACTCCTTATTGGTACTAATAAGTATCGCGACCTCTACAATTTATATTCTTTTATTAAATAGAATTCTACATATTTTTTCTATGTTTGTCAACAATTTATTTTAAAATAATTTTAAAAAAAGATTTTTCTCAATATTTTAAACTTATTTTTCATCCATAAAAGGACTTTTATAACATACTTAATACTATCTTCAAATCCTTTTATGATTGTATAAACTAAAGCCAACTAATCCTCTAAAATAGCAATTGCCCGAATAGGTGCTCCATCAGAATTGGCATATTTTATTGGAAGAGCACAGAAGGTAAATAATTCATTTCCGACTTCTCCTAAACAAGTTAAATTTTCAATAATAACTATATCATGCTCAGCCAAAAGCTTTCGATGAATCATCAAGTTTTCATCTGAAATAGGATCAATACCTATCACATCTAAACCCACACCCTTTTTCTTACTATCAATTAAATACTTTACAACTTCTTGCGTAATATAAGGATATTCTCCAAAATAAGAACTTGTACCCCAACGATTATCCCAACCAGTATAAAACAGAATAAATTGTGCTTGATCAGCTTTTTCTTTTACATGTTCAATATACCTCATAGTAATTCTTTCACCTTCTTGTAAATCACTACAATCAATGACTAATCCTTTTCCTAAAAATTGTTCTACGGAGAACGAATCTAAAGTAGTTCTTTGTTCAAATAAATGTGAAGGTGCATCCATATGAGTTCCTGTATGAGAAAACATTGTCAATAAAGTTTCTTTAAAACCGTCTTTCTCATATGTATTTGCAACTTGTAATTTAGGTCCCTCTGTGCCTGGATAAACTGGCATATTTTCTGAAATAGTATGTGTTAAATCAATTACTTTCATAACAAACCCTCTCTTTCTTTACAACAGCAAACATGAATAATCTTTACTTCGTATAATTATACAAATGTGTATTAAATTATATTAACATATTTGAATTGGTATTTAACTATTTAATATCTATCTCCCCTATGGCCTCTCTTTCAACCTTTGTAGTTTATAACCGATATTATTTTCATTTTTTCCTCCCTTTAAAATAGCTTTTATACATAATATGAATGTGGTAAAGAATCTATAATTAAAGTTGGAGTATCATAATGAGTTTCTTGCACATTTCAATTACTCTACTACCTAAAGCTTCATCTACTTGTATAAATTTTCACAAAAAAATGAACTCTAGTAATTAGAGTTCATTATAAACCTTTATTATTTTTTAATTATTCTTTATTGCCATTGCCCTTTTTTGATTCTTGTTGTTGTTTTGCGTTCTCATTCTTAGATTGTTCTTTTATTTGTTCTTTATTCTTATTTTCATTTTCTTTTTCTTTTTTAGGTTCCTTTTCTATGCGTTCTTGTTGTTTATTTTCTTGCTCTTTCTTAAGTTCTTCTTTTATTTGTTCTTGTTGTTTATTTTCTT
>NZ_DATIRC010000148.1:0-7949 GCF_035470145.1 Romboutsia sp. | reverse complement strand
CTTCTACACTAATATCTTTCCAATAATCTGTTTCTACACCAATATCTTCTGATACAAATTTCCCACCATTAGTCTTATCATAATGATCTAGAACTTTTAAAATTATTTTTCTACCAACTATTAATATCGGTACGTTTGAATATACAACCATTATGTTTACTAAATCAGATATATACCATACATTTCCAAGTTCCAATCCTGCTAGAACTGACAATACTCCAACAGGAACAAATAATATTGCACCGAAAGCTCTTATAGCTATTATAAATCTATTGTTTCTTGTTATACAGTTTGCTGATATTTCTGCAAATAATACAAGCCCTATTAATGTTGTAAATGCAAACATTGCATAACATAATGATAATACTGCATTTACTATATTATCTAATCCTGCCCCTGGAACTAAGTGAGCAACTGAAGTTGTATATACAGTTATTTTAGAATCTCTTATAACTTCCCATGCAACTCCTGCATCACCATTCCAAACGCTAGCCATAACTATTAAGCATCCTGTCATTGTGCATATTATCATAGTATCTAAAAATACACCTATTGCTTGAATGAATCCTTGTTCACATGGATGATCATTTTCAGATATTGCAGCTGCCATAGTTATAGTCCCTTGACCTGCTTCATTAGACATTAGTCCTCTTTTAACTCCGTGTGCTAGACACATACCAAATCCTCCACCAAATATTGCCTCTGGTGTAAATGCTCCTTTAAATACTGACATAAAGAAATATGGTATTAATTTAAAATTTAATCCTATTATTGTTATTACTATTAATGCATATATAACTGCCATTATTGGAACTAATTTATCAGTTACTCTAGTAACTCCTTTTATTCCTCCAAATACTGTAAGTGCTACTGAAATTATTATTATAATACCTATTATGTAATAAACTGCTGATTGTCTGTCATAAGTTTGACCTGTTAGATTTTCTGCAACTGAGCCTAATGATGTGTATAAATTGAATGTTTGACCTGGTAAATTGAATAATGCATAAATTATAAATATAGTTGAAAGTAATACTCCTACCCAATATTTATTTCCAAATATTTTTCTCCCGTAAAATGGAAGACCCCCTACAAATTCTTTATTTTTCTTTTCTTTAAATAATTGAGCTAATACTGCTTCTGAAAAAGCAATAGACATTCCAAAGAATGCTGAAATCCACATCCAAAATATAGCTCCTGGGCCTCCTACAGATACTGCATAAGTTACCCCTATAATATTCCCTGGACCTATCCTCATAGCTGAACTTAATAGAAATGCTGCAAAAGGACTAATTCCAGTATCCCCTGTTTTCTTTTTTAATATAGTTTTTAGTCCTACTTTAAACCTTCTTACCTGTACAAATCTTGTTTTAAATGTAAAATATATACCTGTTCCTATAAGTAATAATACAGACAATGCAAAATTCCCTAGAATTGGTATATTAGCATACCATTCAAAATTAGTAGGAAAATTCCACATAAAATCTGATATAGGAACTATGAAGTCAAAAAAACTATTTACACTACTTAACAAATGCTCCAAATTTGTTGCCCCCTTTTTAATAATTATTAAAAAATTAATATGCTTGAGATTATAATTTATTCATAAAATAAATAATTTATAACCTGTTAATATATTATAGCACTATAAATTGTTTTTTATTTCACAAATTTTTAATAATATAATAAAATCCCTGAGCTAAAATAACTCAGGGCTTGATATATAACATAAATACTAAATGCTGATGATATTTTCTTCATATAGTCCATATCCCACAAAAGAGCTTTTTGCTACTTTTATATCTGCTATTTGAGAGAGTATTCCATATATTTCTTTTTCTTTAATTTCATTTATTTCTTCTTTTAAACTACTCTGTTTTGGATTTTGATTTGCAAATATAAATATTACTTCAACTTTGTTACTAAAATCTATATCAACACCTTCATAGGGATATATGAGCCCAAGTTCTGATTTTACTTTATATATCTCTTTCATTTCTTCTTTTAAATTATTTAACTTATCTTTATATGATAAAAATTTATATATGTCTTGCATATAACTTAATATTTTTAAATCGCTTTTTTCTCCATATTTCATTCCAATTATACATAAATTTAAGTTATTATTATTTTTTCTTGCTTCACTATTTGATGGCCACTTAACACCTATCATATCAAATTTATAATTTTCATCTTTATTTAAATGCCCATCATATTCAATGTCACATATAAAGTAGTCGCTATATTTACCTACATTTCCCAAGTTGTTTTCTTTTGCTACAATATGTTGATATTCTCGTTCACCACCATTTGGCTTTTTAACAGTCATCCAAAAATCCATTTGCTGCTTAATTTTTGGAATAAACTCTATTAATTTTTTAGTTTTTTCTACTGTATTTATACCATCTATGCATTGTATCATTACACTCTCACTATCGTCTGTTGTTATATAATTTTTATCAAAATATGCCGTATAATCATTAGCTTCATTTTCTTTTATTTTTATTAAGCTTCCTCCTCTGTAATAAATATTAATACCATTTTTTCTAAGTTCCATTTGTAGAGTAGAGTCAGCCTTTACATATTTTAAAATTTTAGATAATGCCCCTTCTTTTAAATCATAAATAAATGAGTCTGATATCATTTTAACCATAAAATCACTCCTTAGAAACAATTTATTAATATATAAAATCCCCACCTTATTCAATTAAGGCGGGGTATTTTCAACTTAATTATTTATAATTATATTTCAGCTTTCCATAATCCATGAATATTACAATATGCATATGCTGCTACTACTTTATCATCTTCACTTAATTCAAATTGTACTATAGGATTACTACCAATATCTAAATTTTTACGTTGTCCACCTTTAGTTGTTAAAAGGTATACCCAGCCTATGTAATGTTCTTTAGCCATAGGGTGTAATGCACTTCCAACTTGTATATTTACTGTATTATTGTAAATATTTATAACAGGAATATGTTTTTCTGTTGATGCTTCTGTTGTATTTGCTATAAGTTCACTCATTACTTGACCACAACAAGATAACTTAGGACCTTTATTTTCTATCATTCCTGCTAAATTACCACAATGATTACAGATACAAAACTTTACGTTTTTATTCATATTTTTAGCCTCCAACCTTTTACATTATTATTATTTTCAGCCTATTAAATAATGTCTTAATATTATACTTTATTGATATATAAATTATTCCTATTATTTTCTTATTTATTTAAAAATTCTATAACACTATAAGCCGCTATTGCACCTTCTCCCGCTCCTTTTATATATTGATATGGCTTACCTACTATATCTCCTGCTGCAAAGCAACCTTCTATACTAGTAGACATATTTTGATCTACTTTTATATGGCCATCTTTGATTTCAATGCCAGGTACTAACCTCTCTGGCGATACGCTATCTTTAACTATAAACACGCCATCTACTTCTAGTTCAGTATTTTTAAGTATTAATTTATTCACTAGTCCATCTCCCTGAATTTCTATAGGTTTATCTTTTATTATTTGTATTTTTTTATCAAGGTTGACTTCTTCATCATACATAGGTATATAGTATAAGTTTTGTGCTAAATCACTTATAAATTTTATTTCGTGTTCTGCTTTTTTGTTATGCCCTATTACTGCTACATTAAGTTCTTCAAATAATGGTGCATCACAAGCTATACAGTATCCTACACCTTTTCCATAAAATTCTTTTTCTCCTTTTAATGGGTTTGTAAACTCTACACCTGTTGCTAGTATTACTGTAGTCGCTTCATAAGGTTTATTATCTGCTATAAGTGCAAAATAGTCTCCCATTGCATATACATTACTTACTTTTTCTTCTGTTACTTCTATATTTAGCGTTTTTATGTGTTCTATAAATTGATTTTTTAAAGATATTCCATCTAATCCTGGTAGACCTAGATAGTCGTTAACTTTAGGTGCTTTACTTACTTTTGTACTTACTTTTTGTGATCCAAATACTATTATATTTTTATTTCTTAATTTTGTATTTATTGCCGCTGAAATCCCTGCCGGTCCTGTGCCTATTATAGCTATATCATATCTCATTAAAGTATCTCCTTTAAATTAATTAAACTTTGTTATAAATATCAACATAAATATATATGCTACTTTACTTTTAAATATTCTACTAATAATTGGCTATACTCATACTTAATATTTGAAAATCACATTTTACTTTACTATAAAAAGCCTAGAGAATTATCCCTAGGCTTTAAACTACTCTACACTTTATTTAGTTAATTCTCTACCTTCTGATAATCTCCACATTCCTGTTTTAGGGCTTGTGAATAAATCATTGCCCTTAAAGTTTTTATGCTCTTTACATCCATTTTGTAATATAATAGATACTATAAAACTTGACTCTGCCATACCAGAATGTATTAATAATTTTGCTATTTTTCCAAATCTCATTTCTCCATTTTCTTCTAGAAGCTTTATTATCTTAGCTTCCATTAATTCTATTTGATCTTTTGTGTATTTCATATTCTCTCCTTTAATACTTATTTGATTTATATTACTCTATATATACTAATAATACTTTTAAAATCTTTCACTGTATACCACAGATTTTGAACTTTATTTTGATATAGTTTTTTTGCTA
Organism: Romboutsia sp.; assembly: GCF_035470145.1. Classification (GTDB taxonomy): domain Bacteria; phylum Bacillota; class Clostridia; order Peptostreptococcales; family Peptostreptococcaceae; genus Romboutsia_D. The sequence continues at coordinate 3,314 of NZ_DATIRC010000148.1, read as the reverse complement.
CTTATTCTATTAACTTTTTAATTCTGATTCTTGTTTCATTAGTTTCTTTTTATTAGCTTTACTTAATAAAAAGACGCTAATAATTAACATTACAAATGCTATAACTGTGCTTATTTCACTACTTGTAAATCCTGCTATTAAAAATGCTATTAACGTTATACCTCCATTTAAAAGAGCATATGGTAATTGTGTTTGAACGTGATCTACAAGGTCACATCCTGCTCCTGTTGATGATAAAATTGTAGTATCTGATATCGGTGAACAGTGGTCTCCAAATAGTCCACCTGATAAAACTGCTCCTATACATACATATATAGATGCATCAAGTGAAACTGCCATAGGTATTGCAAGAGGCATCATTATAGCAAACGTCCCCCATGAACTTCCTGTTGAGAAAGATACACATGCACCTAATATAAATAATATTGCTGGTATTAAAAATGATGGCACATTTCCACTAAGTAATTGTATTATATAATTTGCAGTTCCTAAGTTCTTTATAACAACACCTAGTGACCATGCTAATATTAAAGTTATAGAAACATAAACCATTTTTTGCATTCCATTTATATATATATTAAAAGAATCCTTAAAAGTTTTTGTTTTATAATATACCATTAAAACTATAAGAACTATTGCTGCAAATAAGTATGCCGTTGTCAAAGCTATTCTGAAATCATTTCCTCCAACTGGTTCAAATGGGAATCCTAAAGGTATTAATATTGAAAATAAAGTTACAAATAATACTATAAGTGGTGCTATTACTAAAGAAGCTTTGGCATTTTTTGATTCTAACTTTGATATTTTTTCTGATTTTCTTTGTGGATTTGAGCTGTCCCAATGTAATTTACCTGTAGTTTCTACTCTTTTTTCTGCCTTTAACATTGAAGAAAAATCTAATTTTGTAAATGCTATTAATGGTACCATTGTTATTGCTAGGATTGGATAAATTTGAAATGGTATTGCTTTTACGAATGCTGTAAAATCTGATTGTGCTATATTTAAAGCCTCAAACTCTTTTTGTATAAGACCCATTACATATACTCCCCACCCTATAAATGGTACTAATACTGCAACAGGTGAAGCTGTTGAATCTATTATCCATGCTAGTTTTTCTCTTGATATTTTCAATTTATCAAATATAGGTTCAAATATTGGCCCTATTATAAGAGGAGTTCCTAAGTCTGAGAAAAATATTAATATTCCTCCAAACCATGCACTAATTTGAGCTTTACCTTTTGTATTTATAAGTTTTGTTACTTTTTTAGCAAAAGCATGTGTTCCTCCTGAGCGTTCAATTAAAGCTATAAATCCGCCTATAAACATTAATAAAACTAATACGCCTGCGTTGTAACTATCTGTAAGCTGAATAAAGAAATATTCTCCAATTAAAGATTTAACAGCTATAATTGGTTGATAGCTAGATAAAACTAGTACCCCTATAAATGTTCCTGTAAATAAAGATATTATTACATTTTTACTGAGTACAGCTATGACTATTGCTAATAATGGTGGAATTAGACTCAACAACCCATAATGATCCATATAATACCCTCCTTCTTAAAATTTAATATTTTTATAATAATCTAATATATTATCAAATGATTATGCTTTATATTCTAGAAATATTACTGCAATAAAGTCTTTTTATGATACATTAGCTATATAATTATTGATAGCTGAGTTCATATATATACAAATATTTTCATGTATACATCCCAAATTTCTTCATACAATAATACAAAAAAACACTCATTTTATAAATGATTATATTTATTTTTATTATGTATTTTGGGATTTATATAATGCGCATAAAAAACTTGTAATTCTTATCTAATCATCAAAGGAGCTGACAGCATGGGATATATTAAGAAATTATTTTTTGTATTTATGTTTAGCATTGTACTTAGTACTTCATTAGCTTTTTGTAATGATGAAATTAAGCTAGTACCAGTTGGCAAAGTTGTTTATATTCACTGCTATTTAAAGTCTCCTATAGTAGAAGATATTTTAAGTGACTATGCTAAAAATTTAAAGAAAAAAGATGTTGTATTATCTATAACCTGTAAATCAAGAGGTAAGGTTACTTCTTTAGAAGACATGCAAAACATTATGAGGTTAGAAAAAGAAAAAATAAAAGTAAAATTTATTCGTAAAGGAAAGACTAAAAGTGTATCTATGACATCAGATGAATTAAGACTTTATAAATTAGATTGTGTTACTGGTGGAATAGGAACAATTACAGCCATAAATGAAAATGGAGAATTTATAGGACTTGCTCATGAACTAAGCTGTGTTAAAAACAACTTAGGTTTTGAAAAGATAAATATATATGAAACTGACTTTATACAACAAAGAAAATCAGATAAAGATGATGTTGGTTTTTTAGTTACAAACACTAATGGTAAACTTTTAGGTAATATTACTAGTGTTGATGAATTTGGAGTTAAAGGAAATTATACCAATTTTAAATATGACCCTAGTGAAGCTTTATCTATCGCAAAACCTAAAGTTGGTAGAGCATATATATTCTGTAGTGATTCTATTACAAATGAACTTAAATTACATGAAATAAAAATAACAGATGTTAATAATAGTTTATCTTCAATTAAAATATTAGATGATTCTTTGATAAAGTTTAGAGGTGGAATAGTAAAAGGTATGAGTGGCTCTCCTGTTATTCAAGATAATAAAATAGTAGGTGGCGTTCGCTCTACAAAAATATCAAATCCAAAAGAAGGCTATATTTCAAATATAGATAATATGCTAGGCATTAGTTTAGATTAAAATGCTATATTTATTAATTTTTCTCATAAATTTACTCTTATTAATCTTTAAATATATGCAAATACTATATTAGAAAATACATTGGTATTTTTAATATGTATTTGAAAGGAGCCTTATTTTTATGGCTAATTATAACGGTAAAGTTAAATGGTTTGATTGTGAGAGAGGTTATGGATTTATAACTTCTGATGCTGGTGAAGATGTTTTTGTTCATTATTCTCATATAAAAGAAGAAGGACATAATAAGGACTTACATCAAGGTCAGGAAGTTACTTTTGATATGGTTCAGGCTGATAGAGGACCAGCTGCTATTAATGTTCAAAAGTTTAACTAATTTAAAAAGTGTAGCTACTAATAATAGTAACTACACTTTTTATTAAGTATTTATTTTTTAATTGAATAATTTATAAATCAAAAATCTTTCTTGACTATCTTTATTATATAAATCATTTAATATAATTTCATCTTTTAAAACAAACGGTGTTTTATTTTCTAAATAATATATATAATCATCGCCTGGATAATAT
>NZ_DATIRC010000147.1:0-3235 GCF_035470145.1 Romboutsia sp. | reverse complement strand
CTCATATTTAAGGAGACTTTATTTTTAAATTATTTTATTATATTACTATTTGAATATATACTAATATATACTAATTCTTTAACTAATATTGATTTATTCTTTAATTTCTTCATCATTTTTGCACATTTTTCCATGTTTCACAAAATAAAAATACTAACATCTCATCAATCCAAAATGGAAGATAAAATATTAGTATTACAATTCAGTTATATATAATTTAATTACATCTTTGGCATTTGTTGATTTTCAAATTCTACCTTACCTTTTAATGGCTTATGGTTTTGCTTTTCTTGTTTTGTATCATTCATATCCATAAGCATATTTAATACTAAAGTAGCAGTTTCTTTTATATTTTGTGGATCTATTTTATCCAGTGTATCTTCATCTGTGTGATAATATGGATCTTTATCAAATTGTATAAATACAGCTGGTATACCTTCTGCCTCAAATGGAGCATGGTCACTTAATCTAGAATTAAAATGTCCTCCATATTTATATCCTAATTCTTTTATATTATCTTCTGCTATATCAGTTATTTTGCTAATCATTTAAAAATACCCATTCTCGATACCTTCTTTATACTTCTTCTCTCTGTGTACTCTATTATAAGCAGTATCTTTAAACTCAGTAACTTTATTAATATTAAAGAAACTCTCCTTAATCTCCTCTCCGCCTGTAGTAGATATAATAGCACAATATTTTACTTCATGAGAATCTGATAACTCTACATAATAATGCTTAAACTCATCCTTAATATTGCTCATGTACTCTCTTACCCTTGGAATATAGTATTTAAAATTATGTTTATCTAAAAATTCTACGAGTTCCTCTCTAGTATTAAAAGTATATTGCTTCATAGATCTCTCCTTTTCAAAATTATGTATATATTTTGCTAAGTTCTATAAGTTTATATACTTATTATCTCTTCTTTTTATATAATTATTAAATATTATAACTTTAATCAACTTCTACTTACATATTTTATCATTTTGTTAACTTATTTATATTTGAATCTCGACCTCGATATGGTTTACAATAGTTTCATCACAAATATAAATACCATAATTATCAATCTGAAATACTTTTAAATTAATAATATTTATAGCCTGAACTTCACTTATATTTCAACTTCAATTGTAGATAAGTTTAATGATTTCCCACCTACTTTGACTTCTAGGACCTCATTTTCTTCAACATTTAAGGATACCAGAATTTCTGATGGCTTTTTCATAGAATAACCTTGTTCAAAAACAATGTCCTCAAAATTTGCAGAATTAATCTTATTGTATTTAAACAAATAGCAAGCCAGGGCACCATTAGATGTACCGGTTGCTGACTCTTCCGGGATTCCGCATAGTGGAGCTAAATTTCTACAATGGGCATTGGCACTGTAAAGGACATCAAGGCTGAATATGTGATAACCAATTGTATTATATTTTCTGCTGATTTGTGTCACCTTATTGAAATCTGGATTGATGGAGTTTAATACATCTATATTTTTAATCGGGATGAGTATATCTCTTAATCCCGTAGATACAATCTGTACTGGTAATTTTTCGTGCATTTCATCTATACTAATATTCAAAGAATCAGCTATTTCTGATTTATCTATTACTTCATAGAAGTTTGGAGGAGTCTGATTCATCATTATTGATAAATCTTCCTTAACTTCAACATTTAAAACTCCTGCTTTAGTTTCCTGAGTATAGTTACCAGGTTTAATGTATCCCTCACTTAACAATGTAGAAAATGTTCCAATTGTAGCATGACCACAAAGATCAACTTCTTCAGTAGGTGTAAAAAATCTGACCTTAAAGTCTGCTAAGTCTGACTTCATAACAAAAGCAGTCTCGCTAAGACCAAGTATACCTGCTATCTTTTTCATATCATTTTCAGATAGAGAATCTGCATTCACCACAACTCCTGCTGGATTTCCTCCTTCAACGGATTTAGCAAATGAATTTATTTTGTAAGCTTTTACTTTCATAATCATTCCTCCAAATTTAATTTTATATTATATTTATGCTATGGAATCCAAATTCATTTCTTCTGCTTGCCTATCTCCATTAAATTAGCTCTTGGAATGATTCCTGCTCTTACAGCACTTTGTGTTTGACCAACCCTGCGCATTTAAAATAAAGACGTACGCCTTTAATCCTCATATCCACACAAGCTCAAACCTGATTTTATAGCTTCTTCCTTGTTCTTTTCAAATATATTACTTGCCTTAGCTAACCCTTTACAATTTCTATCTAAATGATACCTTTTACCACTTTTAGTAGTATAAACTACATCTTTAGAATTACTAGAACTACTACTAGAAGATCTATCTTCATAAACACTCATATCATATTTATAACCTTTATTAGTAGCATATCCTTTTCTTTCCCAGATATTTAATTTATTATATTCAACACTTTCTTGTGCTTCATTTAAAGTATCTAAATATTTTTTACTATCATATACATATGCAACCTTAGCAAGAGACTCTAAAATAATTTCCTTATTATATAACTTAAGCTGGTTATCTTTTTCATACCAAACATAACCTAACAGCCTATCATACTTATCTCTATTTTCTACATCTGGTTCTATATAAACTGTTTTATTATTTAACTCTTGGTAAGCAAAATTGGAAGCTTCAGATCCAAACTTCTCATTTTTTTCAGGCGTATTTATAAGTAAGATTCTTACTGATTCTATATCACCATTTTCAAATTCAACTTTTACAGTATCTCCATCTATTGCATCTATAACTATACCTTTTCTAGCATTTTCAGGTATATTATAAGTTGTGTTACCTTCATCTTCTTTACTTATTTTACTTGTATGTTCTAATTCTTTATTGTCTAATGAATTTTCATTATTAGTTATTTCAACATTAGCATTATTATTTTGCTCATTATGTGTATCTAAATCTTGTGTTGAACAGCCAGTTAAATTTAATCCTAGCGCTATAATTAATAAAATAAATAAACTCTTTAACTTTGTTGTCATACTATCTCTCCCTTATAAACTGTCTATCATTTTTTTCATCCACCCCTATGTCATAAAACCCGACGCCGTATTTTTTACAATGTACAATAAAAATAGAGTGACTAAAACACTCTATCATCATAAAGCAAATTTATTAAAAACTCTTTCAAATCTTCTTCTATATATTACTTATATATCCATGTTATTTAATAAATCTTTAAGGGCCTATAGCTCATCAATAGATAAAGTTATACCTTAA
>NZ_DATIRC010000146.1:0-10330 GCF_035470145.1 Romboutsia sp. | reverse complement strand
CAGCTGGATAGAGCAACGCCCTTCTAAGGCGTGTGTCCGGGGTTCGAATCCCTGTGCGCTCACCACTTATATATTGGGGATTAGCCAAGTCGGTAAGGCACATGACTTTGACTCATGCATGCGTAGGTTCGAGTCCTGCATCCCCAGCCATATAAATATGACTCATTAGCTCAGTCGGTAGAGCACTTGACTTTTAATCAAGGTGTCCGGAGTTCGAATCTCCGATGGGTCACCACTAAAATTTGGAGAGGTGTCCGAGTGGTTTAAGGAGCTGGTCTTGAAAACCAGTGATGCTTAACGGCACCGTGGGTTCGAATCCCACCCTCTCCGCCAAATAAATATGATCCATTAGCTCAGTCGGTAGAGCACCTGACTTTTAATCAGGGTGTCCCGCGTTCGAGTCGCGGATGGATCACCAGTTAAACTCTTAGAATATCTAAGAGTTTTTTAATGCAGAGAATTAATAAAATATGTAAACTCCTCATAAATATATATTTATTTATGAGGAGTTCATTTAATAAATACTAACTTTAATAAACTATTTGTGACAGCAGCAACAGCAACAGCAACAACAGCAACAACAGCAACAACAATGTTCTTTATCGGGATGATGATGTTGCTCACATGGATCATGATGATTACTACAATGATTATTGGAATTAGAAGGAACTACACTGTCATCATTGTTAGAATTTATAGGATTATTATAGTTTTTATTAGGAAAATATCTTCTACAATTAGAATCAGACATGAAATTAAGCCTCCTTCATTGTAAATTTTAGAACACTTTGTTATTTTGTGTTCTTAATATATAATATGAAAACGTAAATAAAAGTTGACAAAAAAGTACATTTTTAAAATTATAAACAATAATATCGAAGAAATGTGTCAAAATATAAATATATTTGCAAAGATATATTGCTCATTTAATAATAGAATCAAAGAATTATGAAAAATAAAGGAATCATGATTATATATGAAAAAATAGTTGACAATATTAATAAATTAATAATAAACTATATTTTAGTAATTATAGGAAAGAAGGTACTATATGGAACAATTGTATAAATTTATTGAAGAAAAAATAGCAGTAGCAGGTTACAAGGGTGTTGTAAGTGGTCAAGAAATATATGATGAGATATGTGATGAGATAGAAGAAAAAGAAAATGGAAGTTATATCTTCATGTCAAAGAAAGAGGATGATGTTTTCTTTGAATATCAAATTGATGTAATGGATGATAATTTTAACTTATCGTATATTGACATTAATACACCACAAGGTAAAATTCATGTAGATTTTGATGAAAAGTAAAATTTTATATATAATTAGGGGATTTTAATATGAACAAAAGTAGCGTAATATTATTCATAAAGAAAATGATATTTTTCTTCATTGGGGTATGGATAATTCAAACAGGGGTGGCTATATTTATTCAAACTAACATTGGATCAGATCCATTTACAGTATTCACTCAAGGAATATCTGGTTTACTAGGAATTACTACAGGTACAGCAAATATTGTTATAACATTTGTATTCTTAGTTGCTATATTTATATTGTCTAGGAAATCGATAAACATAGGAACTGTACTTGCATTAATCTCAGCTGGTCCATTTATAGATTTAATGTTAAATGTTTTAAAGCCAATTGAGTTTAGCAGTTTTAATATAATGGTTAAGGTATTATTATTATTGATAAGTTGTGTAATAGTTGCGATAGGATTTTCAATGTTAAAAGCAACAGATTTAGGTGTGGCACCAAATGATTTAATTCCGCTTATAATACATGATAAAACTAAAATTAAGTATCAGTGGATTCGTATTTCTATGGACTTAATATTTGTTACAGTTGGTTTTACTCTTGGAGGCGTTATAGGTATAGGAACGATAATAGGAGCTTTTTTAACAGGTCCAGTAATACAATTTTTCATGCCTAAGTTAGATAAAATAGTTAAAGCTATAATTTATAATGAACCTAGTAGTAGCGTAGTGTCTTAAGAATAATATAATAAGTAAAAAACATCTGTTTTTAAATAAATAGGTGTTTTTTTATTTTAATACAAGTATATCAAATTGACAAATTAATATAAATTGTATACAATATAATCTAATACTAAAAATTATCGGAAAATAAATTAAAAAGAAAGAAGGAATGAGATGAAAAAAAATAAATTAGAATGGTTTGGAAATGTTAGAGGAGATTTATTAGCAGGTATAGTTGTTGCTATAGCATTAATACCAGAGGCTATAGGGTTTTCTATAATAGCTGGTGTAAATCCTATGATGGGTCTTTATGCATCGTTTTGTATAGCGATAGTTACATCTATATTTGGAGGAAGACCTGGAATGATTTCAGCAGCAACAGGCGCTATGGCACTTGTATTAACAGGGTTGGTAAAAAACCACGGGATAGAGTATATGTTAGCGGCAACTATACTTACAGGATTAATTCAAATGATTTTAGGATATTTAAAAATAGGTAATTTATTGAAGTTTATACCTAGACCGGTTATGCTAGGATTTGTAAATGCATTAGCAATATTAATTTTTAAGGCTCAATTACCATATTTTGATGGAGAGCCTGTGATTATGTATGGGCTAGTAGCACTAGGAATATTTATAATTTATTTATTCCCTAAAATAAATAAAACGATACCATCACCATTAATAGCAATAGTAGTAATTACATTATTAGTGACTATATTTGGTATAGATGTTTCAAGAATAGGTGATATGGGTAACATCACAAATGAATTACCTAAGTTTATTATACCTAATGTACCTATTAGTATAGAAACATTAAAAATAATATTACCATATGCTATATCTCTTTCTTTAGTTGGGCTTGTAGAATCACTATTGACAGCTCAATTATTAGATGAGTTAACAGACACTCCTAGTGATAAGAACATAGAGTGTAAAGGACAAGGAATAGCTAATATAATATCAGGTTTATTTGGTGGAATGGCTGGATGTGCTATGATAGGACAATCAGTTATAAATATAAATTCAGGAGGTAGAGGTCGTCTATCAACTCTTACTTCAGGAATAGTTCTTATGATATTAATTTTAGTATTAAATACATTTGTAGTACAAATACCAATTGCTGCATTGGTAGCGGTTATGATTGTAGTTTCTATAAGTACATTTAACTGGGAATCTCTTAAACGCCTAAATAAAGTTCCTAAGGCTGATGCTTTTGTTATGTGTGCTACTGTATTTGTAGTTTTATTAACTCACAATTTAGCTTATGGGGTGGTTGTAGGAATACTATTAAGTGCTATATCATTTGCAGCTAAAATATCTGAAATTAGCATTAAGAAGTATGAAGATAAAGGTAATGTTAAATACGTAGTTAAAGGTCAATTATTCTTTGCATCTACTTTGAAGTTTATAAATAGTTTTGATTATACACAAGATGTTGAATGTGTAGATATAGACCTTTCAAAAGTGAAGATATGGGATGAATCAGCAGTTGATGCAATAGATAAAGTAGTTATAAAGTTTTATAAAAATGGAATTGAAACCAATTTATTTGGAATGAGTGAACCATGTTTAGAATTAATAGATAAAATGGCTATTCATAATAAACCAGGTGGTTTAGAAATGGTTAGTGGTCATTAAAATATAATAATATTAAAAGGTGTAATGAGATTTATTTACTTGTTACACCTTTTTTATATTGAGTTATTTTTCCTTTTTAGAATGAATAAACTTTAGGGTATATAGATATTTTATTTTAGGGAGGTACATATGGGGTATAAGTTAACAAAATTTAGCATAGTTCCTTGTGAAAATGAGCAAATAGATGCTGTTATAAAAGTTTGTGAGGAAGATAGAAGTGTATTTTATGGAGTTGTATTAGATGAATGCAATGAACCAGTAGAAGATGCAGTAGTAAAATTATTAGAAGTAAATGCAGAAGGATGCTTAGAACCTAAATATCATACTTTTACTGATGAAGATGGACAATTTTTATTTGGACCTCTTAATCCTGGAGTTGAATATGTAATAAAGGTATGGATAAAACATGAGAAAAGTAGAATGATGATAATACACGATGATTGCAAATGTGATGATGCACATCATGGATATGATGATGATTGCAAATGTAATGATACTCACCATGGATATGATTATGATTATAAATGTGATGATACTCACCATGGACACGATGATGATTGTAAATGTGATGATACTCACCATCACGTTAAACACAGTTATACATGTAATAATGAACACAATAACGAATATAAAGATGAGTGTTCTGACTCATGGCATATAAAAGATAGTTATAATTCATCATATCCAAATATAACTCATAAAGTAACTAAGCAATATGGTAAAGGGCGTAAAAATTATCGTAGTAAAAAGATATTACATAATCAAGGTAATGAGGTTGAATCAATTAAAGATGAAGATTAAGCATAAAAAAGCTGGTAACAAGTTAATGTTTCCAGCTTTTTTATGTCCTTTTTTACATTTAAACTGGAACAAAATCCTCATTTATCAATATATTATATTATAATAAATAATCTTTTAAAAAATTATTTATTACGACACCTTAAGGGAGTGAGAATATGGCTAGTATAGCAAAAGGTTTAATAGAATATGAAGGAATAGCCGATTTTTTACCTGAATTCACAGAAAAATTTGCTCCTATAAAACAATTTAATGTAGCAGAAACCTTAGAACTACCTATTGAAAAGCCAGATATAGAACAATTAATAAAAGTTAAATCAGAATTAGTTATAACCTTTACAAAGGTTATAAAAACACCAAAAGCAAAATCATTTGAGGAACAAGAACTAACAGGATGGAAGGTAGTAGTAGAAGGTGAATTAAGACAAGTAATACAATATGTAGCAGATGAACCTACCCAAAGTGTACATGGAGCCCACTTTAATGTTCCAATAAGCACTTATATAGTATTACCACCTGATTTTGAAGAAGATAAATGTTTAACTGTAGAAGGATATATAGAAGATATATATGCAGCAGCTATGGAAGACTATTATATGGAAGATGGTGTAGTTCAAAAAAGAAGAAGAAAAATATTTAAGAATATAACTATATTATTAGTTGCTTATGTAGGTGATTAGAAAGGGGGGGAGTGTATGAATATAAATGACTTTAGAGGGGAAAAAATTCAAATAAAAACAAACGGAGTTTCAACACAGCTACCTGAAAATCCTATATATTTTAAACAAATGAATGTTGTTGAAATAGTAAAAATACCAAATCAAAAACCAGATATAGAGCAAGTAATAAGTGTAACAGTTGATCCAAAAATAACATCTATTCGTGTAATAGATACTGTTTGTGCAAAATCCTATGAAGGGCAACTTTTAAGTGGTAAAAAGTTAATCCTAGAACTTAAATTAGAGCAAAAGATAACTTATGTAGCAAAGTATGAAGATCAGCCAGTTCATGCAGCACACTATGAAGAAGTTATGAGAAGTGTTTTTGTAATAGTTCCAAAAGAAATAAATAAAGTACCAATAGAAAGACTTTTAAAAGCTAATAAATTAAAAGTAACTCCATATATAGAAGATATCTACGTAGAACAAAAAGATAAAAGAAGAGTTTTAAAGAATATAACATTATTAATAGATGTAACAACAACTTGTTGATATTAATAAGAAAGGAGGATAAATATGGCTTATGTACCAGTACCAGTAATATTTGATCCAACAACAACTTTAATTGTACCAATGGATTCAACTTATCAGAATAATGGTATGTATAAAGCATATGGATTAATCTTTAGATTGCTTTATGAAAATATAATACAAGCTAATAATCTTGCTTATGATCCCATTTATGTTTATTGGGCTATAGACCCTAATAAAACAGCTCTTACAACCATTGACTTTACAGCAACTACTAAGGGGTATAATACTCCTCTTGTATCTGGAGTTCATCAATATAGTGGAGGACCATTTATTATACAGTCAGACAATCTAGCTTATGTAAAAACACTTATAGATACTTGGAATGCTAACAATACTCCTGTAGTAACTATTCATGAACTTGTTAATCAAGCTACGATAAATACAATAGCAAAATTAATAAGACCACCACGAGTATCTGTTGAAGATAAAAATGCTGGAATCCCTATAGAATATTTAAATGCAGCAGGAATTCCTGATTATTATGTTTTAGCTGGAGCATATGGAACTGCACCAGAGTGGGATGATAATAATATAAGTGTATTAGAATCTGATGAGATTGATAATGGAGCTTTCTTTGGTAACACATATCAAACAACGTGTCAAAAGCTAGCTTATGATATATTTATATCACCTCATACAGGTGAAGGGGTTTGGATAGATATGCCGAACACCTTACCAAACTTAGATGAATTTATAAGACTTGGTGGAGTGCTACACTCAATGTGTGCTTCTATAGAAGCAATAGAAAACAATGCACTATTCTTAACCACTAGTGGTATTGATAATCCTAATAAGGGTCAAACCTTTTTCATAAATACATCAGAAGCGACAAATCCACTGCTTCAAGCTGTTCCTACAGATGATCCTCAAGATACACCTGGAGGAAGTGTGCAGACTTGGCAGCATAATTTAACCACATATAAATCACTCACTGATGTGCTAGCATATTTTATAGAGAATAATATACAATATGATTTAATGGTAGCAGGTCAATACCAAGGGAGTACAGTTTCTCCAGGCGCAAACGGTGCAGGAGTAATAGTATATGAAGGAGGACATTCATACGAAGTTAAGATACCTTACACTGATAACCAAGAAGATATGTATACCAAATTCGTATTAAACTCAGTATTTTTATCAGTTACAAAACCATTCATAGAATTGACAATAAATCCTATTGCTATAAATGCAGGTGTTCCGAACAACTTAACTTTTACAATTCAAAATATAGGTGGTGCTGAAGCTAAAAACGCTACTATATCAGTTACATTACTTCCTGGAATGGTTCCTAGCAATTTTAGTATAGCACCAACTAGTATTATAGGAGATACTTTAACTTGGAGCAACATAACTTTAGATGGTGGAGATAAAATAACATTTGATGTAAATGGATATAATCCAGTTACTCCAGGGGCATATGCAATAGACTTCACAGCAACTTATTCAGATGAAATTTTCGCGACTCCTCAAAGTCCTTATATACTGGATTCTTGTAGTACTTTAGCAATATTACCACAGGATTCACCAGTTTTATTAGTACAAAAGCAAGTTGATGGAAATAGTCAAACATTTATAGAACCAGGCGATAGCGTAGTATTCACTTATACTATTACAAATGTAGGAGATCGAGGAGCAAATACTATAATACTTTATGATGAAAATTTATTTGATCATTTTAACTTCGGATTAATTAATATAACTCCAGCACCACAATCAATTGACCCGGTCCTTAAAAGGATAATATTTAACCCTGGTTTAACAATACCAGCTGCTCCAGGGCCAACAAATCCACGTATAGTGACTGTTAATGCTACACACAATGGTGCTGTATCACCTGAAACAATTATAAATAAAGCTTATGTTACCTATATAAATGCATTTAATCCAGGAAATCCAATAACATCGCCAGAAAGTAACTCAGTTTCAACTTATATAGTATTACCAGATATTTTAGTTGAAAAAAGTGTTGATAAAACAAATGCAGCAATAGGTGATATATTAAAATATACAATAGATATAACAAATCTAGGAAACACAATAATAACACAAGTAGATCTTACTGATTTAATACCAATTGGAACAAGTTATGAGCCAGGTTCTCTCAATGTTACTACAAATATTTCTCCACTTACGTCTGTAACAGCTAACTATATACCTGGACCACCACCAAGAATAGAAGTTACGGTAATAGGAGAATTAGATCCAATACCACCAGACCCAGATACACCGGTAGATATAATAACTATAGAATTTGAGGTACAGGTAAACTCAATACCACCAAATCCTATTGAAAATACTGCAACAGTTGACTATATTTATAAAATAGGGTCACAAGAAACTGGAACTGAAAGTGAAGATAGTAATACTGTAGAAACGGATATAGCATCTTTACAAGTTGCCAAAACGGCCCCTGATTTTGTAGAACTAGGTAAAAACTTAATTTATACAATAAGTTTGACTAATAATGGGCTAGTGCCACTGACAAATGTACAAGTAATAGATACTATACCATCTGGAACAACTTATGTAAGTTCATCGGGAGCAACTTTTATAAGTCAAGTAGGTCAAGTAATAACACTTCAAGTAGCATCTATCAATCCAGCTCAAACAGTAACAGTTTATATAACAGTTTCAGTTGATACTTTGCCACCTGACCCATATGAAATAACAAACTTTGTATCTGCAATATTCACAGTTGATGGCGATGAAAAACCACCTGTCACAGACACAACAACAAGTGTTGTTGTAGAAGGAAATATAGATGTAGTAAAGGGAACTGTTGGAGATATATCAAATGCACAAGTAGGAGATACAGTAACATATGAAGTAGAGGTAACTAATACTGGAAATGTACCTGTAACACTTATTAACCTTAATGATATTATACAACCACCTGGATATACAGATTCAGATATAACTAATATGCCTTTGAATATAGTATTACAGCCGAATCAGTCAACAACAATAACTTATGATGTAACCATAACAGCTCTACCTCCAGGACAAAATCCTAAACTAGACGATACAGTTACAATTACTTTCACCTATCCAGTAGGTCAGCAAACAGTAACCGGTCAAGAACAAGATTCATACACAGTAAATATACAAACACCAGATATTTCAGTTGTAAAAAATGTTGATAAATTAAATGCAGCAATAGGAGATATATTAACTTATACAGTAGAGATAACAAATACAGGAACAGTAAATATAGATACTGTAACATTTACTGATTTAATACCAACTGGAACAAGTTATGTAGGGCCAATTAATGTAACTACAAATATAATTCCAGCACCTACTATATCAAAGCAATATATAGCTGTACCACCAGAAAGAGTAGAAGTTATAGTAAATGGCGTAATAAAACCATTAAATAAAATAACTATAACATTTAAAGTGATAGTAGATTCAATAGTATCAAATCCTATTACAAATCAAGGAACCGTTGATTTTATTTATAGGGTAGACCCTAATGAACCTCCTATAACTGAAACAAGAGATAGTAATATTGTAGAAACTGATGTGGCATCTTTAATAATAACTAAGAGTGCACCTCAATTTGTAGAACTAGGAGAAAATCTAATTTATACAATAAGTATAACTAACAATGGGCAAGTAAACCTAACAAATGTACAAATAAATGATACAATACCAAGTCAAACAAGCTTTGTAAATGCAACAGTAGTTGGAGCAAATAAAATATCACAACAAGTAATTGGAAAAAATGTAACAGTAGTAGTAAACCCTGTACCAATAGGTGCAACTGTAGATATTTTAATAGAAGTTAGCGTTGATACTCTACCACCTGCGCCATATGAAATAAAAAATAGTGCAACTGCTATTTATACAGTAGACGGTCAGCCAAAACCACCTGTTGAAAGTGAAGAAGCAACTACTATAGTTCAAGAAGGTAAGATAGATGTAAACAAGGGAACTTTGGGAGATATAACGTATGCAAAAGTAGGAGATACAGTAACATATGAAGTAGAGATAACTAATACTGGAAATGTACCTGTAACACTTACTAACCTTGATGATATTATACAACCATCTGGATATACAAATCCAGATATAACTAACATACCTTTAAATACAACATTACAGCCAAATGAATCAATAACGATAACCTATGATGTAGATATTACATTACTACCTCCAGATAAAAAGCTAGACAATACAGTTACAGTAGACTTTAATTATTTAATAGGTCAAGAAATAAAAACAGGGCAAGCAGAGGATACATTCACATTAAATGTAGAAGAGATAAAAGTTAGTTTAACAAAAGCAGTTAATAAATTATTTGCAGAGCCTGGAGAGGAATTGACATACACATTCACAATAAAAAATGAGAGTAGTGTTGCTATAACAAATGTATATTTATATGATCCACTACCTCCAAATACAACATTTGTTTTAGGTTCATTTTCACTTAACCCTACTCAAAATCCTACTATATTCCCTGGAGCATTTGTAGGAACTATTCCTAAGAACAGTCAAGTTGTAGCTAGTTTTAAGGTTAAAGTGGATCCTAGTCTAACAAGTGCAGTTAATATACCTGATTCAGGTTCAGTAACTTATAACTTCAAACTAGATACAAACGAACCAGGACCAGTTCAACCATCAGGACCAGTAGATAGTAATGAGGTAAATAC
>NZ_DATIRC010000145.1:0-14133 GCF_035470145.1 Romboutsia sp. | reverse complement strand
ATAGGCTGCAAGCTTACGACCCCTGGCACCGGAAGAATGTCCCTCCAGGGTTTTCCCTAAATTCAGGGTATCAGCAAACAGATTTTCTTAAATATCCTTCTTCATACCCTTGTCTAACACCTTCATTTATAGCATCTTCTATAGTTTCACCTTCTACAACCACATCTTGACCTAATTTAATGAAAAATACAGCCATCCCAGTATCTTGACATATCGGTATGTTATTTTTTTTTGCTATCTCTGTATTTTCTAATAATATATTTAATATATTCTTACCTAATGGACTTTCTTCACTCTCTAAACTTTTATTTATTGTATTTACTACATCTTCACCTAAATAAATATTAGCTTCAATACATATTTCTTTTACTTTTTCTGTTATTTCATGAGATTTTATTATCCTCACTCGAACATCTCCCATCTTTTTTCTTTTAACATTCGTATTTATACTTAAACTTTATCATTTTTTCTGCTTTTTAACAAGAGTTAATGCTTTTACCTACATTTTTAATTTCTACTATTTTTCTAAAGTAATTCATTTATATTTTGAATAATTTATTAAACAATATTAATTTATCATAGTTTGATTATGTAATTAAAATTTACAATATATTCAAATATAGTATAAAAAAACTTTATATGTTAATTATAGTAGATAATTAAATAATTTAATGGAGGATGGAAAAATGGATGTTATTTATAATATAGCTTTTATTCTTGTCCTTGTAGGTGCCGTTAATTGGGGTCTAGTAGGTTTCACAAAATTTGATTTAGTTGCAGCATTATTTGCTGGAGGCGGAAAATTCGGCAATATAAGTACTATAAGTAGAATAGTTTATAGTTTAGTCGGGATTTCTGCTATATATATTGGAACACAGTATTTTCTTCAAATTATGTAACATACCATCTTAATAGTTCTATTTTTAAGGGTATCTCGCTGATATCATTTTTTATATCATTTCAAAGAACATCTATTCCTTATAAAACTTTTTATATAGAATATATGTATGTTTGTGGTATAATTTAATTTAATAATTTAACTTACCTCCTTTGGGGTATAAATAATTAGATTTAGTTATAGAATGAATTTTTAAAGATAGTATTTTAGAAATAGTATAATTTATACTATTTTGGTGGTAATGGGGAGTGAATTAAATGAATTTTAAAAATATAGATCTTGCTGTTAAATCTTTTGATAATATTAACTTGCATTATAAAAAAGATCTTGTTGATAATCCTAAGGCTGTAATATTAATTTCCCATGGATTAGCAGAGCATTGCAAAAGATATGATTATGTCACAAAAAAGCTTAATTCTTTTAAATACAGTGTATATAGATATGACCATAGAGGTCATGGATTATCTGATGGGCGCAGGGGGCATCTTAATGACTATAACACTTTATTTAAAGATATGAATACAATGGTAGACTTAATTAAATCAGAAAATAAAAATATTCCTATATTTATAATAGGTCACGGTATAGGGGGACACTCACTTGTAGGATTCGGATCTAACTACTTGAATAAAGTTGATGGCATGATTTTTTCTAGTCCTTTGATATGCGATTATAACAGCCTTACTGATATCAAATGTATTGAGAATGATCCTTTTATGTTAATTCCTAATTCAAATTCTCATGAACTTACACACGATTTTGATACTATGGACTCTTATGAAAATGATTCTTTAATTTTAAATAGTGTAACATTGGGAATTTACAACGAATTAAATAAAAGTTGCAAGAATATGATTAATATATTATCTAATTTTAATTATCCCTGCCTTATACTTCACAGTTTATCTGATAGTATAGTATCTTATGAGGATAGTAATTTTTTATATGAAAACATCTCATCTGAAGATAAAGAAGTAAAGCTTTTAAGCGGGCTTTACCATAAACTCCTTGATGAAATTGTTAAAGATGAAATTTTAATTGAAATATCAAAATGGATTAATATTAGACTTTAGTATATACAAAAGGAGGATATAAAACCCTCCTTTTTTAATATTATTTTATAATATCTTCAAACTGAGCATTTACTATATTTTGTAAATCTACTGGTGAAAGCTCTACCTGATACCCTATTTTCCCAGCACTAACTATAATAGTTTCTAAGTTCTTTGCGCTTTTATTTATAAAAGTTTTATGAAGCTTTTTCATTCCTATTGGTGAACACCCACCTCTTATATATCCAGTAAATTTATTTATCTCATTTACATGAATCATTTCAATATTTTTTTCTTTAGCTACTTTAGCACCTTTTTTCAAATCTAAATGTTCATTAACTGGGATCACATATACATATATATCCTTACTGTTACCCATAGCTACTAAAGTCTTATAAACTTGGATAACTTCTTTTCCTATTTGATTAGCCACTTCTACGCCATCAACATGTTCTTCATTTTTAACATGGTATGAATGTACATTATATTTTATTTTTTTAGAATCTAAAATTCTCATTACATTTGTTTTTATTTTCGACACTTATTATATCTCCCTTGTATACTCTTTCAACCATTCTTTTTCATCATCATTTAAGAATGGTGATATTTTATTATAAACCTCTTTGTGATAGTTATTTAAGTAATCTTTTTCATTTTGTAATAATAAGCTTCCATCTATTGCATCAACATCAATTGGTGCAAATGTAACTACTTCAAAATCCATAAATTGACCATATTCATTTTTCTCTGCTTTTTTTACTACTAGTTCATTTTCTATTCTTATACCATGAGAACCTTCTACATATACACCTGGTTCATTAGTAGTTACCATGCCTTCTTCAAGTACACAACTGTCATCTCTATCTGCAACAACCCTCCATCTAAATCCATTTGGGGCTTCATGAACATTTAATACAAATCCTATACCATGGCCAGTTCCACACTTATAATCTATTCCTAAATCCCATAATGGACCTCTTGCAAGTATGTCTAAATTATACCCTCTACATCCATGTAAAAATTTAGCCATAGATAATCTTATCATACCTCTAACAACATTCGTAAAATGCATTTGAACCTCTTCAGATATAGAACCTAAAGCTATTGTTCTCGTTATATCAGTAGTTCCATCATAATATTGTCCTCCTGAATCTACTAAAAATAAATCTCTTGGTTCTAGTGTATAATTACTTTCTTCAGTAGCACTATAGTGCATCATAGCTGCATGTTCTCTATACGCTGCAATAGTTCCAAAACTAGGCTCTATGAATTTATCTTGCTCTCTTCTCAAATCTTCTAGCTTTTGAGTTGCACTTAATTCTGTAATATCCATCTTTCCTACGTTAGTTTTCAACCAATACATAAACTTAGTGAAGGCTACGCCATCCTTTATATGACTATTTCTTATACTCTTTAATTCTACTTTATTTTTTATGGCTTTGAACATTATCGTAGGGTTAGTATTTTCTATCTTTTGAATATTTTTAGGTATATTATTATATATTGCATAGTTAACTTTAGCTGGATCAAGTAAAACTACTTCATCTTCATTCATATCTTTTACAAATTCATATACCTCATCATAAGGCTTGATTTTAACTTTTTCTTTGTTTAATTGATTTTTTATTTCATTATTTAGCTTACTTTCGTCAACAAATAGGTAAACATTATCTATTGTTATAACTGCATAGCAAAGCACCACCGGATTAGATTTTACATCCCCGCCTCTTATATTAAATAACCAAGCTATATCATCTAATGATGTAATTATATGAGTTGTAGCTTTTTTTTCTTTCATCGCTTCCCTTACTCTCACTAGCTTTTCTGAAAAACTTGCACCTGTATATTCAGTACCTAATAAAAATGCTTTTTTATTAGGCAATTCACATCTATCTTCCCATATGTTATTTACTAAATCATAATTATATTCTATAGATACATTTTTAAATTCTAACTTTTTAGCTAAGTTTTGTCCTTCTTTTGCACATATTACTTTTCCGTCAAATCCTAATATCGAATTATTTGGTAATGAATCTATTAAATATGCTTCTACCGTTGGTACATTTTCTTCACCTATCTTGAATAATTTTATACCACTATTTTTTAATTCATTCTCAGCTTGTATGAAGTACCTTCCATCTGTCCATAAACCTGCTTCATCTTGAGTTATTACAACTGTCCCTGCAGAACCTGTAAAACCCGATACAAACTCTCTAGATTTAAAGTACTCTCCTACATATTCACTTTGGTGATAATCTGAAGAAGGTATTATATAAGCATAAATATTTTTTTCTTTCATTATGTTTCTTAGTCTTTTAACTCTTTGTTTTATCATGCTTTTGCTCCCTTTTTATTATAATATTTTTAATATATAAATTACTTATTATTTTATGTATTAATAAAACTAACACTTATTATTGACTGCTTGCTTTATATTAGCATACTTATATCCTCTTTTTTTAAATTATTGCCATTATTTATTATATTTTTCACTTGTATAGGTTTATTTCCTAATATAAAAATTTTTTCTCCTAAAAACATAGCTTCTTCAATATCATGTGTAACAAATATTACTGTTCTTTTTTCTTTATCTAATATTTCTTTAAAATTATTCATTATTATTTTCTTATTTTTTACATCTATAGATTTAAACGGTTCATCCATTATAATAATACGAGATGGATATATAAATGCTCTAGCTATATTTACTCTTTGCCTAAGTCCACCACTTAGCATTTGAGGATAATATTTTTTATGATTATAAACTCCAACTAAATCTAAATATTTATCACATAATTTATCTATTTCATTATTATTATAATGCTTTTTTATTACTAATTTTATATTTTCTTCAACTGTAAGCCATTCTATTAACCTGTCATCTTGAAAAATATAACTTATACCTAAATCCTTTAATGTATTAATTTCTATACCATCATTTTTTATTATTCCACTTATTATATTTAAAAGTGTACTTTTTCCACACCCTGATTTACCAAGTATACAGTTGACCTTATTTTCATAAAATTCTATATTAAAATCCTTAAATATTATATTACGACCATAACTTTTATTTATATTTTTAATACTTAGTTTTACCTCTTCCATTTAAAAGTACTCCTTAATATTTTCTTTTGAGATATATCTAATAATATAGATATTAAAACTATAATTATTAACCAAGCAAATATTCCCGATGTATTAAAGTTAATTTTCTCAACTTGTATCATTGTGCCTATTCCATAATTTGGTTGACCATATACTTCTCCTGCTATTACAATTTTTAATGCTAAAGATATTGTTGGTGCTATTATCGATACTAACCTGAACCTTATAGATGGAAAATAAATTTTAAAAATTTTATCTTTTAGACTTATCTTATATATATTTGCCATTTCTATCAAACCTTTATCTACATCTACTATAGCTCCCAAAACACTTTCATACAAAATCGGGAATGTAATCATAAACCCTACAATAAAAGGTGCATTATCTTTATCAAACCAAATTAAAGTCAATACAATTAGTATCATCATAGGTATTGATTGAGCTAAAGTATTCAAAGGTTTAAAAAAGTTTCTTACTACTCTATTGATACATGCTAAAACTCCCATTATAATAGCTAAAAGTAGTGAAATTAAAAAGCTAGATAGACTTCTCCCTATGGAAAAAAATACATCTAAGTAAAATCTTTCTTGTAATATAATGTCCGTTAGACTTTGAAGTGTATTTCCTACAGTTGGTAGGTATATATCATTTTTTATTAATAAAGCTATAATTTGCCATAAAAATAAGAGGATAACACACGATAGCGTCACCTCTAACTTATCTCCTCTTAAAATATTTCTTACTAACTTTATATTATTTTTCAAATTATTCTTGTATAAAGTAAATTCCTTCATCTGGCAGCTTTCCTCCTACTGACTTTGCATCAAAATCAAATAAGTTTTGATAATAATTATTGTAGTCTTCTATCACATTTTTTATTGGTGTGAATTTTAAATTTGCTCTTTCTAAAGCCTTTTCTATAACTTCAGATTCTACAGAAGCCCCTATTTCTTTTGCATATTCACCAGCTTTATTTCCATTCGTATTTGACCAATCTATACTACTTGATATTTGACCTAGAAATTTATTTATAAATTCTTCGTTTTCCTTTGCAAAATTAGACTTAACTATTATTGTTGCTTGAGGATATCCTTCTTTTGAATTATTAGTCTCTTTCCATGCATCATTTAAACTTTTTACTATTTTTATATCTGGATTTTTAGCGATTAATGTCGTCAATGCTGGTTCTGGTACAAATCCTGTATCTGCTTTTCCTGTAGCCATTAAAGGTATTAATTCACTTGTAGAATTTACATAATTAAAATTTATACTTTTAGTATCTATTCCCTTATTTTTTAATATACTTTGAGCTGTTATATCCGGTGTTAAACCTTTTCCTGTATTCCACACATCCATTCCTTCTAAGTCTTCAAATTGCTTGATATCTTTAGTTGATACAAGATAAAATGAACCATTCCCTATAGTTCCTGCTATTTGATAATTAGAAGTTTTATTATGTGCAATGGCTGCCATATTAGATGGAACTATGGCTATATCTGCCTCTTCTTTCATTACCACCGTAGAAAGAGTCTCTGGTGTTTTTTCTATTGTATATATAATATTATATCCTTCTTTTATTTGTAGATTTTCTTTTGCTAATTTTGCTATTGCTATTGATGGCAATCCATCTGGCACAAATACTTTTATTTCTTTAGATACCATTGGTTTTTCTGATTTTGGGCCATCTTCTCTGATTTGATTGCATCCTACCAGTACTGTAGCTCCTAATACCGCTGACAATATTGTTGATATAATTTTTTTCATATTTCTAATTCCCCCTCAAATAAATTATATTCTAATAATTTCTCCAAATTCACCAAATATTCCTTCTATTTCTCTATTAAATTTATTTTTTAATATTTAATATATATAAATCTATGCTTTATATTTAAATTTTATAATTTTACCATTATAATTCTTATACAAAAAAAATTTAATTTACTTATGTTGCTTAATTGGTTCACCCACACGTGGCTCAAACGACCTATAAACTAGGTCTGTTGCTCAAACCCAGCAATTGGATTTTAAAATAGCCTGTATGTAAATTTACATACAGGCTATATATGGACTTTAAGTAGTATATATCTGGCATATTAATTGTTATTTGCCATTTTAATTATCTATCTTTTTTTCTTTTTTATAGGTTTGGCGTTTTTATTATTTCTTCCTTTATTGTTGTTTCTATCATTTACTTTTTTACCTTTTAATGCGTTATCTCTTGAATCATTTCCTCTTGCACTATTGTTACTCTTTTTCTTTGCTCCAGATACTCTATTAGCATACGGTCTTACGTCTTTAGGCTTTATTAAACATCTATGTCCAAGTCCTATTAAATCTTCTCTTCCTGCTTCTACTAAAGCTGCATGAACTAAGTCATAATTTCTCGGGGCTTTATATTGAAGTAATGCTCTTTGCATTGCTTTTTCATGTTTAGATTTTGGAACATATACAGGTTTCATTGTAATTGGGTCTATTCCTGTGTAGAACATCGTAGTAGATAATGTTCCTGGTGTTGGGTAGAAATCCTGTACTTGCTCTGGTTGATATCCTGTATCTCTTAAATATTCAGCTAACTCAATTGCACTATTTAAAGTAGAACCTGGATGGCTCGACATTAAATAAGGGATTATATATTGTTTCTTCCCTAATTGTTCATTTATAGCAAAGAACTTCTGCCTAAACTTATCATACGTGTTTCCTGCTGGTTTTTGCATATATTGTAACACTTCTTCTGCAACATGTTCTGGAGCAACCTTTAACTGTCCACTTACATGATGTTCTATTAATTCTCTAAGGAATTTATTATCCTTATCTGCCATTATATAGTCATATCTAAGCCCTGAACGTACAAATACTTTCTTTATATCAGGAAGTTTTCTTAACTTTCTTAGTAATTGTAAATACTCACTATGGTCTACATCTAAATTTTTACAAGGTTCTGGGTGTAAACATTGTTTATTTTTACATGCACCTTGTGTAATTTGCTTTTTACATGCTGCCTTTCTAAAGTTTGCAGTAGGCCCTCCTACATCATGTATATATCCTTTGAAACCTGGAAGTTGTGTTATACCTACTGCCTCATCTATTATAGAGTTTTGACTTCTACTTTGTACTGCTCTTCCTTGATGGAATGTTATTGCACAGAAAGAACAACTTCCAAAACATCCTCTAGAACTTACTATACTAAATTTAACTTCTTCTATAGCTGGTATTCCACCATCTTTTTCATATATTGGATGATAAGTCTTTTGATATGGTAATGCATATACCTCATCTAATTCTAATCTACTTAAAGGTTTCTCAGGTTTATTTTGTACAACATACTTGTCCCCATGCTTTTGTACAATTGCCTTACCTCTGTATGGATCTTGCTCATCATATTGAACTTTAAAAGCTTGAGCATACTTAACTTTATCATCACAAATTTCTTTATATGATGGTATTAGTACATAATCATCGTATATTTCTTCTAATGTGTCAGCTATATAGCAAGTCCCGTTTATATGTCTTATATATTTAGGATCAAATCCATCATTTAATGCATTTGCTACCTCTACTATTTGCTTTTCACTCATTCCATAGACTAATAAGTCTGCTCCACTATCTACTAACATAGATTTTCTAACTTTATCGCTCCAATAATCATAGTGCCCAAACCTTCTTAAACTCGCTTCTATACCACCTATCATAATCGGTATATTTTTGTATGCTTCTCTTATTTTGTTACAGTAAACTATAGTCGCTCTGTCTGGTCTAAGTCCCATTTTCCCACCTGGAGAATACATGTCCTTATCTCTATGCTTTTTACTTACTGAATAATGATTAACCATAGAATCCATATTACCACCGTTAACTAAAAATCCTAGTCTTGGTCTTCCTAATTTCATAAAATCATCTGTAGTTTTCCAATTAGGTTGTGCTATTATCCCTACTTTATATCCTGCATTCTCTAATACTCTTGATATTATAGCTGTTCCAAAGCTATGATGATCGACATAAGCATCTCCTGTAACTAATACAAAGTCTAATTCATCCCATCCTCTATCTATCATATCTTGTTTACATATTGGTAAAAATTTATTTTCCATTAATATCACCTGCTTAATCTATTGTTAGTTTTATTATATCCTAATTAATTGACAACAAAACTTTTTTATTATTTTAGTTGCTAATCTATAATTATATCACTAAAACGTATTAGTTTATATTATTTTTGAAAATAATTAGTGTATAAAAAATAAACGCCTATAAAAGACGTTTATTTTTTATACACTAATATTTTGAGCATCCTCCACTATAATACCTATCATATTTATCTTGCTAATTAAGAAAATAGTAAGATTACTAATTAAAATTCATTTTTGATATCCTTTTATCCCGTTCAAATTATCGTCGCATGAAGATATTAGTATATATTATAAGTATATTTGCTAGATTTATCTATGCCTTTTCTATCTCAATATATTCAATTTTTTCTTCATCATCTATATTAAACCATTCATCGCTACTGAAAGCGTCATCAGTTATTTTATCTATAGACATTTTTATGTACTTTCCTGTTGCTGTTGCAGCAATCTCTCCATTAGGTAAAATTATCTCTCCACTACCTTCAAATATTTTTCTATTTTCTTTTGTAATTCTTCCTACAACCTTTATTGTCACATCTGTAGGAACTGGCTTTTTATATTTAATATCTAACGATACTGTTACTCCCCAAATAGTTTCATCATTTATACTTATAGCTCTTCCTATAGTTTCATCTAATAGTGCCGCAGAAATTCCACCATGCACTCTGCCTGGGTAACTTTGATGCCAATCTTTAGTATCACATATAGCTACTAGTTCATTATTTTCTAATTCATAAAAAGATGTCCTAAGTCCTAAATCATTATCCACTCCACACACTATACATCTTTTGCTACTATTTTGTTTCTTTAATACTTTATACTTCATATTCAACACCGCCCATTGCAATACTTTTATACCTATGATTACAAACCAAATATATATATTATTTTAAGCTTTCTATTTCAAATAATTTTATTATCTCATCTTCATTATAATTTATCACTAACTCTTTAGGAAAATCATTGTCCTCTATAGCCTTTTGTGCGTAATCAAACTTTCCAATATCATAAGATATGTGAGAATCAGTTCCCATAATTACTCTAACTTTATATTTTTCACATGTATTTAATAATGTAGATATATTCTTCCAAGCTCCCTCTCTAAAAGTAGTAGGACTTAATGATGAGTTATTGATTTCTAATAAAATATTTTTTTCTTTAGCTTTTTTAATAATACGCTCATAATCTACTTTATATCTACTATCATCTAAGTGACCTATTATCTTTACTTTTGGATGTTCCATAACTTTAAGTATTGCATTTGTATTTTCTTCTTCACTTCCCCATTGTATACATGGTGGATGTAAACTAGCAATCATATAATCTATATGAGTAAGCATATCATCTGGAACATCAGTATTTCCTTCAAAATCAATAATATTAGCTTCTATCCCTCTAAGTATTTTTAATCCATCTACTTCTCTTGGAATACAATATATACTATAGAAATAATAAGGATGTGGCCCTCCTGGCATATTAGGAGCATGGTCTGATAACCCTAAGTACTTTAACCCTGTTTTTATGGCTTCTTGTATGTTCTCTTGAACTGTACTATAGGCATGTCCACTAACTATAGTATGTGTATGTAAATCTATTAATGCTTTCATTATTCATCCTCCTTTATATAATAACCTTACCTAATTTATAATATTTTTGCTTTTTTTTAGAATAAAAAGTTCGCTTCGCTTAAGCCACTGCGTGGGCGCTACACTTCATGTCGCCAACGACCTTAGAAAACAGGTCCGTTTCTCAATTTTAGTAGTTGAAAATTATATTTATCCACACATCAGATAAGATATAATTTTCTTTAATGTAAAAAATTAAATAGGTAAAGCCATATTTTTTAACAAATATGGCTTACATTTATTTATTACTTTTCTAAATTTTTGAATTTTTCTTTGAATAATTCTCCAAGAGTTCCTAAAGAATCTTCTATTTCTAAAAATTCACTTATATCTTCTTCTGGCTCTCTTGTAGCTTCTTTAATTGACACTACCATTCTCTTGTTCTTTGGTTTGAATTCTATTACCATAACATTGACTTCATCACCAACATTTACTACATTTGTAACTTTCATAACTCTTTCTTCGCTTAATTCTGATATAGGTAAAAATGCTTCAACACCTTCTCTAATTTGTACAAAAGCACCTTTTTCTATAGTTCTTACTATTTTACCAGTAACTATATCATCTATCTCTACTTCATCTCTTATTAAATCCCATGGATCATTATTTATATCTTTTAATGCTAATGCTATTTTTTTAGTTTCTGCGTCTACATCTAATACATAAACTTGTACTTCTTGACCTTCAGAAAGCATATCTTCAACAGATTCAACTCTTTCCCAAGATAAGTTATTTAAATGAACTAAACCTTCTAATCCACCGATATCAACGAATGCTCCGTAAGGCATTATTTTAGTTACTTTTCCTTCTCTTTTTTGTCCAACTTCTAAAGAGTTAAATAAAGCTTCTTTTTCTGCTTTTACTTGAGCTTTGTGAGCTTCTCTCTCAGCTTTAGCTTTTGCTCTTGCTTCTTCCTTTTCTGCTTGTATACGAACTCTTCTTTCTTCTCTTTCTTTATCTAAACGCTCTTGTAATACTTCTCTATGAGTAGCTACTAACCTATTTTTCTTAGTATCCATTTCTTTTATATATACTTCTAAATTACGTCCTACATAGCTAGATGTATCATTTACAAACTTAGTATCTAATTGCGATATTGGTATAAATAATGATTGTGTATTATATGTAGCGAATACTCCTCTTTCTATATTCTTTTCTACATTTACAGTTATTATTCTATGTTCATTGTAAGCCTTTTCTAAATCTTTAAAATCAGATTTTTTGTCTAATTGTAATTTAGATAAATGTATTACTCCATCTTTATGATAAACTTTTGTTATAATTGCAGTTATCTCATCACCTACATTATATATATCACTAGCATACTTTCCTTTAGAAAGATTTAATTCTGTTACTGATATAACTCCATCAAATCCATAGTTTAATTCTAAAACAACTTCGTCGTTAGTTATTTTAGCTATTTTTCCAGTTATAGTTTGACCAACTTTTACACTATTTAATTCTTGTTCTTGTTGATCTAATAGTTCTTGCATAGATAAGTTATTTGTCATGGCTATCAATCCTTTCATTCTAAATATCATATATATCAATATTATACCATTAATATTGCAAATACTTACATTTTTCTTATGATATTTTCAAAAATAGGATACCTCAAAATAATTTTTAAAATCACTTAACAAGGTATCCTGATTTATATTTATAGCTTAAGAATTCATCGTTTATTATTACTAAGTTCTTACTGTATTTTCTTTTACATTACTTTCACTTTCTTTATCAATTACAGATAAAGTCTTTTTGTAGAAAATAGTAAAGCAAATTATTGTAGTAAGGGCTGCTGTTATATCAGCTATTGGTTCTGCTAAAAGTACTGCCAATAACTTATCTTGCATAAACATAGGAAGTATAAATATTAAAGGTATTAGTAATACTATCTTTCTTAATAATGCTAATAAAAGAGAAATTTTAGCTTGCCCTAATGCTAAAAATGTTTGCTGACATGCTATCTGTGCTCCTAATATAAATATACCCGCAAAGTATATTTTAATACTCCAACTTGTTATCTCTACAAGCGCTGGATCATTATTAAATATACCAACAAATACTTTTGGTACTAACATTAACATTCCCCACATAAATACTGAATATGCAAAACATACTATAAGAGATAATTTAAATGTCTTCTTAACTCTATCCATATTTTTTGCACCATAGTTGTAACTTATTATAGGTTGAGCCCCTTGAGTTAAACCTACAGTAGGTAATAATACTATTTGCATTACACTACTCATAATAGTCATCGCTCCTACAGCTAAGTCTCCACCATACATTTGTAATTTATTGTTTAATGAAATTAAAACCAAACTTTCTGTTCCTTGCATTATAAAAGGTGACACACCCAATGCTAGTATTGGCAATATAATTTTAGCTTCAGGCTTTAAATACTGTTTTCTTATTTTAAGTATACTTTTTTCGCTGTATAAGAACTTTAATACCCATATAGCCGATACTGCTTGAGCTAATATAGTTGCTAACGCCGCACCTTTTACGCCCATATCAAATCCAAAGATAAGTATTGGGTCTAGTGCTATATTTATTACAGCACCTATAGTTACTGTCATCATCCCTATTTTGGCGAATCCTTGAGTATTTATAAAAGGGTTCATTCCTAATGCTATTTGTACAAATATTGTACCTATAAGGTATATACCTAAATAATCCAATGAATAACCAATAGTGGCTTCACTTGCACCAAATGCCCATAATATAGGTTCTTTAAAAATCAAGAATGTTATTGTTAAAATTAAAGATATTACTAATAACGCAGAAAAACTGTTACTCATTATTTTTTCTGCACCATCATTATCCTGCTCTCCCATTTTTATAGCAGTTAAAGGTGCTCCACCCATACCTATTAATGCACTAAATGCTGATATTATTAATATTATTGGAAATGCAACTCCAACCCCAGCCATAGCTATGTCTCCGCTTTGCATTCTACCTATAAATATTCTATCTATTATGTTATATAAAACATTTACTAATTGCGC
Organism: Romboutsia sp.; assembly: GCF_035470145.1. GTDB lineage: Bacteria > Bacillota > Clostridia > Peptostreptococcales > Peptostreptococcaceae > Romboutsia_D. The sequence continues at coordinate 312 of NZ_DATIRC010000145.1, read as the reverse complement.
AATTATAGCTGGTGTAGCTAATTTAAAAAGAAGTTTTCCTACACTATCTTTTCCTAAATCAGTACTTACGTTACTCATACTCTCACTCCTTTAATATAAATTTTTGACCCTGTATAACAATTTATAATATTTATATTTTAGTCAAATAAATTTAACATTGTTATAGTATACTATATTTCTTTAACTATATAAATATTTTAATTGTAAATGAATTGTTCATATCTTTAATTATTTTTTTATTTATACTGTAAATAACTATAAAAAAATATATGGATACTATTAAATTTCTTCATACTCGAGTTATCTTCCCTG
>NZ_DATIRC010000144.1:0-14528 GCF_035470145.1 Romboutsia sp. | reverse complement strand
AAGTTATAAACTGTAACTGGTGTATTAAGAGGTTGTCCTTTAAATGATGTTATTGTTTGACCTTGTGCTAACGTGGATTTTCCATAACCAGTCTCCCACATAGCATGTGAAACAAGATATACAAGATCTATATTGTACTTTTGTGCTGCATTTATAAATGTTTGACCTTGATTATAAAATACATTAGTTCCTGATGCAGCTGGTGATAGGGAGTTTAAATATAAATTTAATTCACTAGCTGATATCCCACCTTTATAACTATCTATTCTTAAGAATTGCATCATTCCTTTTGAACTATTTGTAAAGTTACTTGGATTTAAGAAATATTCTAAGTCACTTTTATCTGCTAAAACAAATCCTCTACTTTCTTTCATTTTAACAGTAGTCATAACTTCACTACTTCTCGGTTTACTTGAATCTATAACATTTCCACCAATACTAGCTCTTTCTTGTTGAACTCTTACATGATCATCTAACGTATAGCTTAGTGTTTTGTAATTTACAGTAGCTCCATTTATATTTTCTGAAGTGTCTCCTCCTTGATTTGGTGGTTCTGTCGGTGGATTTGGTGTTATGTCACCTTGTTTACTTAAATACTGGCTCGATGTATATGCCACTTTTCCTTTATATTCTATCTTTGACCATCCATTACTTTCTGATATTATTCCTACTTTTTCGTCTTTTCTTAGATTTCCTACTTTGCTATAGCTAATTCCTGGTCCACTTCTTACATTTAATGAACTCGTATTTACCACCTTTATTTCTTTAACACCCTCTGGTTTTTCATCTGGATTTGAGGGTTCTGTTGGTGGATTTGGTGTTGTGTCACCTTGTTTAGTTAAATACTGGCTCGATGTATATGCCACTTTTCCTTTATATTCTATCTTTGACCATCCATTACTTTCTGATATTATTCCTATTTTTTCGTCTTTTCTTAGATTTCCTACTTTGCTATAGTTAATTCCTGGTCCACTTCTTACATTTAATGAACTTGTATTTACCACCTTTATTTCTTTAACACTCTCTGGTTTTTCATCTGGATTTGATGGTTCTGTCGGTGGATTTAAAATACCTGATATATTTTTTAAGTATCTACTCGATGTATATGCAGTTTCTCCTTTATAGTCTATCTTTGACCATCCATTTCTTTCTGATATTACATTTACCTTTTCACCTTTTTTTAAGCTTCCAACTATTGAGTAGCTAGTATTTGGTCCACTTCTAACATTTAAACTATCTGTATTTACTTCTTTATTAATTTCTTGTGAACTTTCAGATTTAATATCTTCTAAATATTCACTAGAAATATATCCTAGTCTTCCGTTATATTTAACTTTTGTCCATCCATTATTTTCTGACACTACATCTAATACGTCACCTTTATTTAAAGTGATTATAACTCTATAGCTTGTTCCGGCTCCACTTCTCATATTTAGCCTATTGACTGTAACTCTCTTTTTTTCGCCTAATATATTTGATTCATTGGAATTATCATTACTATTTGACTTTGATATATAAGTAGATGAAGCCCATCCTTCTTTTCCTGAGCTTGTTTTTATTTTATACCATCCATTAGATGTTTCATTTATATCAACTTTATCATTTTTTTTAACAGTAAATAAAACTGTATAATTAGTTCCTGGCCCACTCCTAACGTTTAAAGAACTAGTTGTAACTATACCTATTTGTGCTGATGCATGTACATTATTTACTGTCATAGGTATCATAGCTAATGTTGCTAGGGCAATTTTTTTCTTCAATTTCTTTTCCCCCTCTTATTCGTTCCATTCAATTATATTTACCATAAATTACATTTATAATAATTATATGACAATTTATGTTATAGGTAAATACAGATTTTTATGTGAAAACACTACTTTTATACTTTACGACAGAGTTGAGGATTATTTTAGATTTTTTTGTATTATTTAATATTTTATATCTTATTTAAAATATTTTTCATTTATAACCTGAGCACATTTTATTCCATATGGTACTTTTGAAAATCCTGTTTCTTTTTTAAATACTTTTATTAAATTCTTTTCGTTATGTATGTAATTTTTATGTTTCGGATATATTATCGGATATTCTAAGTATGATATGAAATACTCTAAATCTTTGCCGCTGCATTTTTTCCAAAACCCATCCCAAGATGTATTATTTATATAGTCATATGGTTCTAAAGCTTCTCCATTTTCCATAAAGTATTTAATTGGATCTGGAAGTTCATCACTATTTTCTTTAAATTCTATATCTAGCCTACAAAATTCTTTTGTGTATTTAGTTAATTCTTCACTTATTTCTTTCATTTTATTTTCTATATTTTGTATTTTTGATTCATCATTTTCTTTTATAAGATTTTTGTATTCTCTAGCATATATTTCAAACATTCTATATTTTGCTTCTGTAATGTTCATATATATACACACATCCTTTGATTGATATTTTTATTATATACATATATTTTATCTTTACTAATGTTTTACCTTTTTAAATATTAAATTTTTCCAAATTATATATTATGTTTATAATTTCTTAAATATTTTTATTTTTATATGATAAATTTTTTATAAATATTTTAGTTTATACATTTTAATTAAATCTCATACTTAGTCTTATTTATATAAAAAAAGCTAGGTATTCGCCTAGCCTTTTTTATATTACTTAATTATTTTCTTATTATATACACCTTCTAAACTAGCTTTCTTCACTCTATCATATATAACTTTTTTATCAATAGTATAAAAATCTAGTTCTTTCATTCTGTTGAAATAAATACTTCCGGCAAAAGTAAACCTAAGCTTATCACCCTCTAGTTTATGCATTTCATTATTAGAATAGGCTATAAAATCTCCTATAACAAGATTTGTAGGTAGTTGTAACAAATACATACCTACACAATTTCTAGCTGCATTATGGCCTGCTAGACTTCCTGTACATATAGCTTCTGTATGACCTACATAAAAACCTGATTTTTCTCCTGCAACAAATAAATTACTAACACCCTTAACTCTCATATAATTATCTCTTGGAGCTACAGATAAATATCTTATAGAATTACCCTTTCCACCAGCATAAGGATCAACGATTAAAGCACTCTCAAATCCCGGTATCATTCTTAATTTTTCTAAATTATAAAAAGGGCTCATAAGTTTTGCATGACCTGTATCTATTAAAACTATATTATTAGCAAATTCAGGCAGTGCATATTGCTGACAAACTTTTATATCTAGTTTTTCTTCATTTATAAATTCTTCTGGAAGAGGTACTACTGCACATCCTTTTTCATTTAACTCTTTTTGTAAATCTTCACTTAAAGATTCTTTTAATAACTTCATAGAACCACTAAATGCACCTGAATCACCATTATTTCTTCTTCCAAGCATATCTTCAATACCACATCTACTACTTATACTAACCCTACCACCGAAAGATGGGCATCTTAGTACACACATAGCACATCCATTTCCATATTTAATACAATTACCCATAGGACCTGTCGAACCTGTAGTTTCTACAAAAGCATCTCCTTTTATCTTATCACCATTTTCTAATATAACTGCAACTATTTTTTTATCATCCATCTCAACATCTATAACTCTACTGAAAAACTTTACTTCTATTCCCATATCAATTATTTTTTGTCTTACAGGCTTTTCTATTTTAGTAACATTATAAATTGTAGCATGTTCATGTCCTGGGAAATTTATATTCTCATGAGTACAATACTTATCAGTAAGTTCAAATAATTCATTGGCTCCAAGTGCAATTGCTTCTTCTGTAGCTGTATATCTACCATTATTTCTCATTATTCCCCCAACGTTTCCCAGTCCTAATAATAAGTCAGTTTTTTCTAAGATAACAACCTCAGCTCCTGCTTTTCTAGCAGATATAGCAGATGCGCATCCTGCCCATCCACCTCCAATTATAACTACTTTTGGCATGGCTATTCCCCCTATAAATTCTTAGAATTCAAAAAATCCCTACTATCAATTTGTGCCTTGCATGACTTTACTTTTTCTCCATTTATATCTATGGTACATGCACCACAAACTCCTTCTCCACAGCATATTAAATTATTATTCGAAATAGCAAAATTGATATTTTCATCAACTGAATTTACAATATCCATTACATATTTGTTAAAAGCATTAGCACCTCCACTATATACAAGTTCTACATTGTTTCTTCTTATATAGTCTATTAAAAAGTCTCTGTCTTCATTTAAGTCCGTATTATAGATATTTACTCCTAAATTTTTTAATTTGTCAATTACCACTTCTAAAATAGTTGCTTGGTTATTAATGAATACTTCTACATTATTTTTATTTTCTAATAATCTTTTTACTATATTGATAGAATTTACTTGTGATAAACCGTTTAATACTACAACCGTATTAGTTTTATAAGCTCCTTTGATTTGTTTTATTCCAAATATACCATTAAAATATGGACCTTTAACCCATACCTCATCAAAGTTAATTATATTCTTAGTCTTAATTCCCCTTGGTTTAATTATAACTTCTAAAATGCTGTTTTCCATATCTACATCCATAACTGATATTGGTGCGTTGAATACATCACTATTTTTATCTTGGCTTTTTATTAATACATATGCCCCCGGGCTACATAAATCTCTTATCATATCATTTGGCACTTGTATTTTAACCAAAAAAGTATCATTTCCTAAATTATCAACTTCTTTGATTTTACAAAGAGATTTTTTTCTTTCGCATATTGGTACATTTTTACTGTGTTGCAGTTCATTATAGATACATACTCCTTGCCATAAGCAATCACAATTTTTCTTTCCACATATAATTGGACATTTTATACAATCCCCTGAGTAAGCAAGATGACATGGACAGTACTTACTTCCTGCATCAGCACATAATTGCATGTTTGCTTTTTTCAACTTATTCACTTCCTTAAAATGATATTTTCAATTGTCTTAAAGCATATAGTATTAATTTATTATTTAAATTTTATTTTGTTACACTTCCTTTTTTTTAGTTTGTATATTTTTATTGATTCTATTTTTTTTGAATAAAAATATACTATAATATATTAAAAACTTATTTATATCAATATTGTTTTTTTTGAATAGAATATATAAAAACTTATTATAGAGGAGAATTTTATGGCCAATACGTTCCTTTTTTCTAAAGAACATTTAATAATACTATTAATTTTCGCTATATTTATGTACTTTTGTCCTAGACTTACTAAAAACTTATTACCTTATAGCTATATTGTTGAGAAAATAATTTGTGGATTAATTATTTTAGAAATAGTTTTCGAACAAGTCTCCATAGTGTCCATGGGAAATTATGATGTGCTAAGTTCATTACCTATTGGAATTAGTAGATTTTGCGCTTATATTTGTATTACTATATTATTTTTTAAGCAATATCAATTATTTAATGTGTTTTTTTCTTGGAGCCTAGTTTGCTCTATAGGGGAGATAATATTTTTTCAGCATATTCCATATAGGTTTCCTAATATACTTTACTTCTTGTATATATTTTCTAAAGTTTTATTAATCTATGCTAATGTTTATATGGTTGAGGTTAGAAAGTTTAAGATTAGCAAAAATGCTATAAGAGATAATCTAATTATGTGCATAATTTATTTTTCATTTATAGTTTTATTAAATACTCTTACTTGCGCTAATTATTCTTATAGTTTCTCAAATTTTAACTTAATAAGTATTTTTATTTTTATACTATCAACTACAGTTGTATATATATCAGTTATTATTTTTGATAAAGATAATTTCAATTTTAAATTTAAAAGATAAAATTCAATTAGCTCATACTCCTCAAGTAGTTCACCTATATATAGCTCAGGCTGTCTAAACTTAAGCTATTGTAAATTATCTTTACTTATAAACTAAATAAAATGTAATTTCCTAACATGTAAAAAACTCGCTAATAATAGCGAGTTTTTTTATCTTTAATTTAATTATGTAAAAAGAAAATAAAAATCTTAGGCTGTTTAAAATTATAACACAATTTACCATACTTTAAAATTTTTTTTTTATTTCTAGCTATATAGTATAAACTCCTTATGCCTTTTCCTTTTAATTGCTTTTATCGAATATCCCATGAGCCACATATTAGGTATTTTTATACCAATCCTAATATTTCATTTTTATTTATAATAAAAGTTTTATCATCGAATCTAATTCAATCATACAATTAAAGAGTCTCTCTTTTTGTTCTACACTTAATTTATCTATTTTTATGCCTATAATTGATATAAGTCTATCTATTTCACCTTTTACAATTTTATCCCCTTTTTCAGTTATACAATAAAAAGTATTTCTTCTATCCCCTGGATCTTCTTCTCTATATACATAGCCTTGTTCCACTAGTTTATTTAATAATATACATAAACTTGAATTTGATACGTATAAGTTTTTACTTAAATTTTTAAGTTCTATTTTTTTATGTTTTCTTATACTAACTAATGTAAAAAATTGTCTTTCTGTAAGAACTTTTTCTGCACTGTATCTTTCATCGTTGATAATTTTAACTAAATTTGTGAAATTATTTATATTTTCCATCATCAACTCAGAAATCTCTCTATTTTCCATAATATTCACCTCAAAATACTAGTCTTTCATTCCTATATTCTTTAATAATCTTTATTTATATTTAACTATTAGAAACTCACATTTATATTCTTTATTTATTATACTATACAAATATGTTCTTATCTATTTAAATCATTTTGATATCAAAATTAATTGTAATAAATTACCTTTTAATATTATAATTTATCAACGCCTTATTTAAATGTAAATTTTTGTATTTTTAATGAATATAATAAAAAATAAGTTTTCCTCATATCTCCAACAATCTTAGAAAACAGGATTATTACTCAAGTTTAGATGTTTGATGTATATAAAAAAACTATCTACAAGCCCTATACTTTAGTAACTTGTAAATAGTTTTTTATTATATGTTATTTTTATTAGTTACATTATTTTTAGATAAATTTTGAATTTTTTCTATAACCTTTGGTGTAACTGATAATATATTATCCACCATATTAATGCTATTATCTAAACTCATAAGTCTTGTTTCTCCATTTTCAACTACAACAAAAGCTACTGGTTGTATTGAAATTGCTCCTGCGCTTCCTCCCGCAAAGTTGGTATCTGGTTTTTCTTCTATTTTTTCTTTTGATTTATTTTCATCATATCCCTTAGAATACTCTCCTCCTCCAATACCAAATCCAATAGTTACCTTTGATATAGGTACAACCACTGTAGTATCAGTTTGTATAGGATCTCCTATTATAGTATTAGCGTCTATTGAACCTTTTATTGTCTCAAATGTTGTCTCCATAAGACTTTGTATTGACCCTGCTGATTTCACTCTTACCACCGTCCTTTTTCTTTATCTTAATTTTTTTATAAATTTTAAGTATTGCTATAAATATACTTATTATATCTTTAATCGTAAGTTTTATATGTATTTTTATATTTGATACTATATAGTTTTTTATAAAATCAGGTTTAACCTTTAAATACATTTTCTCTGGACTAATAATATTAATTATATTTCCATAAATACTATTTATAAATACGTATATAAAACATGTAAAACCTAAATTTTCATTGCCAAAACTTACATCACTATATACTTCTTGTATTTTTATTTTTTTCATTAATTTATAAATCACTTTAAAATCTTCTATCTCTATAGCCTTTTTATTTATACCTTTATTTATATTCTCCCTTTTAGTTTTATTAATTGCTGGGTTTTTTTTTGATTTTGGATAGATTTTTATTTTTATATTTATTAAATTAAATAAATATTTAATGTTAAAATTAACATTTATATCACTATTATTTATATACACTGTAAGTACTATATTTAAAGCTGATTTAATTATCATTATTGCTAATACTATTAATATCATTATTACTAAAATACTAATTGCAAATATATCATTATATCTCATATTCTTATTATTTTCTAAAAAATAACTATATATACTTATTATTGAAATTAATTTTATATATAACTATATCCAACATTTTATTCACTCATATCACCAATTGCCTAAATTGATTACCTTTTATATGGCTAAAAAAAAATAGATTACCTGTTAAAGTAATCTATTTTGATCAATTATTTTCATTGTTATTTTCTTCATAATCGTCTAAAAGAGGTAGATCTTCTAAGGTTTCTATACTTAGCAACTTTAAAAATTCATTTGTTGTTTTATATATTATAGGTTTACCTATCTTATCAAGCCTTCCTGCTTCTATTATCAATTCATTTTCTAAAAGAGTTTGTATAGCTTTATCACACTTAACTCCTCTTATGTCTTCCACTTCAACCTTTGTTACTGGCTGTTTGTAAGCTATTATAGTTAAAGTTTCTAGCGTAGCTTGACTTAAGCTTTTCTTTTTCTTTGGTTCTAATATTTTTTTTATAAAACTAGAGTAATCCTTATTTGTAGTCATTTGATATTTATCTTCTAATTTTATTATTTGTATCCCTCTGTTATTTTCTCTATATTCGTCTATTAATGAATTTAACATTAACTCTATTTCTTTTCTTGATAGCTCTTCATTGATTATATTATTTAACTCCCCAATACTTATAGGGTCTGAATATGCAAACATAATTGCCTCTATAATACTTTTTATTTCTTCACGTCTCATTTTACCACTCCGAGTTTTTCTTTATTAGTATATCATCAAAAAATATACCTTGTTCTACTACTATTTCTTTACCTTTTATTAATTCTAATATAGATAAGAAAGTAGCTATTACTTCATCTTTATCACAAGTTTGTATTATTTTTGTGAATCTCACTTCATTATTTTCTTTTATTATATTTCTTATATAACTTATTTTTTCTTCAACTGATATAATTTTACCCCTTACTATTTTATTTAATTTTTCGTCTTTTATTTCTTTTTCCTCTGATTTTTTAACCTTTAGTATATAAGGAAGTATGTTTTTTATAGCTTCTATTGATATTTCTTGTAAGTCTATTTTTTCATCTATAACTATTTCTTCTTTTTTTCTATAATATAATTCATTTATATAGCTAACATTATCTTTTAAATTTTGGGCTGCTAATTTAAACTTTTTATATTCCTCTAACTGTTCCATAAGTTCTAATCTTGGATCTTCCACTTCTTCATCATCTTTTTGCTTATATAATAAATATTTAGATTTTATTTCCAAAAGTTTAGATGCCATTGTTATAAACTCACTCGTTATTTCTAAATCCATTTTCTCTAGCATATCTAGGTACTTTATATATTGCTTTGTAATATCTATTATCGATATATCTTTTATATCTATTTTATGTTTAGAAATCAAATCATATAGTAAGTCTAGAGGACCTTCGTATACTTGTAGTTGTATATTATATTTCATTTACTTACCTCTTAACTTATATTATTTTAATAAAATAAAGTAACAATATTCCATATTACATCACGTATAGGAGATACTATTATCCCATATAATCCTGTGAATATTAAGATTAATAATATAGGGTAACTCATTCTCTCATACTTATAAATTATTTCATTATACTTATATGGTATAAATGATGATACTATACCCCATCCATCAAGTGGTGGGACTGGCAATAAATTGAATGCTGCAAACCATATATTATATACCATTGTCATAGATGCTATGGTATAAATAGCTTCCATCTTAACATATTTCATTACTATTACGCACACTATAGCTGCAAGTATATTTCCTATGGCACCTGCTAAAGATACTAAAACATTTCCCACTTTATAATTCTTAAAATTATTTGGATTTACAGGTACTGGCTTTGCCCAACCTATCCTAAAAATTAACATCGTAATAAGACCTATTGGATCTATATGTTTTGCAGGGTCTAGAGTCATTCTTCCATACATTTTGGCTGTGTCATCCCCTAATAAATGTGCAGCATATGCATGACCAAATTCGTGAACAGATATAGCTACTGCTATTGCTACTATGCTTACTAATATATTACTTAAATTCATACTTATATCTCCTAAATTACAATTTTAATATTATTATACCAATTAATAAAATTATAATCAAAACTTTTATAGTATGTCTTTGTATAAAAAAAAGAAGTTCATAAAACTTCTTTTTTATAATTTATTAAAGCATGCTGTCTATTACTCTTTGAAGCATCTGTAAATAACTTGCTTTATTTATATCTTTTGTATTAACTAAATCCACTTTACCTACCATCTTTTTACCTTGATATACTTCAACTTGTCCAAGTACTGTTCCTTTTTTTATAGGTATATTAGGATTTTCACTTACTTTTATTCTCCTAGTAAAATCTTTATTTCCACCTTTTTTGATTAAAACAGTTAAATTTTCTTTAGCTACTAAGTTTACTTTATTATCTTCTGCTTTGTCTAACGTAAGAGTTGCTATGTTATCATCTTTCGAACACAATTTAACACTTTCATAATTTGCAAATCCAAAGTTTAATAAATTAGAAGCATCTTTAAATCTTTCTGGAGATGTTTCAGCACCAAGAGTTGCAGATACTAAATGAGTATCTCCTCTTTTAGCTGACGCTGATAAACAGTACTTAGCTTCTTGTGTAAATCCCGTTTTAACGCCTGTTGTACCTTGGTAATGCTTTACCATTTTATTAGTATTAGCAAGTCCTACTGTTACTTGTTTTTTACCTACTACAACTTGATCCATCCATGTTGTAAGATATTTAGTTATAGATTCATGTTTTAATAATTCTCTAGACATTAAAGCAATATCATACGCAGAAGTATAATGATTATCAACAGGAAGCCCATTTGTATTTGCAAAATGAGTATCTTTCATTCCTAATTCTTTTGCTTTAGCATTCATATTGTCTACAAAACCTTCTACACTACCTGCTACATATTCTGCCATTGCTACACAAGCATCATTTGCAGAAGCTACTGCTATTCCCTTTAGTAAACTATTAACATCTTGTGTTTCTCCTGGTTCTAAAAATATTTGACTTCCTCCCATACTTGCTGCAGTGTCACTTATTTGAACCTTATCTTCTAATTTTATTTTGCCAGAGTCTAGTGCTTCTACACATAATAACATAGTCATTACTTTAGTTACACTAGCTGGAGGTAGTTTATCATGGGCATTTTTTTCATATAAAATTTGACCACTTCCTACATCCATTAGTATAGCTGATTTTGAAGAGATATTCATCGGTGTGCCATTTTCATTTGCAAAAGCCATATTCATAGGTACTAAGGCAAGTACTATAGATACTACTATACTAGCCAATTTTTTCATAGTTGTCACCTCTTAATATTTATTTTGAACTTATTTTCTCACTATTTAATTTTTTTATTCTAATTGGCTAGGTTTACTTGAAAAAGCATTTCTTTTATCTTCAAGTTTTTTAAAATGATGAGATAGCGCTCCATTACTATGTGCATTTTCTATTATTTCAAATGCATCTTCATAGTCCATTCCATAATCTGCTGCAACTTCCATTCTATGTTGTTTTAAAGCTACTCTTGCATTGTTATTTAGCTTCTTATCACTCATGTTCGTACCTCCTATTAATAAATTTACCTGTATTTATTTTTTACTAATATAAGGTATTTATAATTGTTATTTTTTTCTATAATATTTCATCTAGTTGAATTTTTCACTTAATAGCACTTAAACTCGTTTAAATGTTTATAAATAAAAGCTTAGATCACAATGTTCTAAGCTTTTATTTATTCAATAATGGATTACTTCCTCTTCAATTTCTATTATAATAGCTTCTGTATTTACTTCTATAAAGTTTATTATCTTTTCCTTAATAGAATCACATTGGCTAGAATCTAGTGAAATCCCTGCTATACCTATCGTAATTCTCTGATGAACATCTTGATTATCTACCTCTGATACAGACGTATTAAAGGTATTTTGAAGTTTTTTAACTATACTTTTTACAATCATTCGTTTTTCTTTTAAAGAATGTACCCAATTTGCTCTAAGGTCAATTTTCAATATAAATATTTTCATATAAAGCGCCCTTTCTTTTGTTTATCTATACATTATTTTATCCATTAGTTTTATGTCTATTTATAATCTTTTTGAACAGCTTGAGCAAGTATCTTATTTATATTATCCATCATTAAAGTAAATCTTTGTTCACTATTTAAATAATCGCATAGCCTTTTATTGCTTGTCACTTTCTTTTGAATTCCTTCTATTTTATTCATAGTCTTTTTATCTATTTGTTGATTTCTCATAGCATAACTTTGCATTTGAAGTTGAATATCTCTATAATCTTTTAAAAGTTTTTCACACTCTTTATCATTTTTTACTTCTTTCATGTATTTTCTAAATTGTTTGTATTCCTTACTGTTTTTTATTTCATTAGCTAACTTCATAGCCGTATCATTAACTGCCATAAAAAACCTCCTATATTTTTTTTAATCAAAAAAAGATTGAATATAATAAATTATATTCAATCTTTCATGATTATACCTCCATTATTATAGGAAGTATCATAGGATTTCTTTTAGTTCTTTGGTATAAATGCTCTTTTAAGTTTTCTTTTATGTTGTTCTTTAAATAAGCCCACTCTTTTATATTTCTATCTTCACATTCTTTTAATACTTGTTTGATTACATTTTTAGCTCCGTCCATTAAATCTTCAGATTCTCTTACATATACAAACCCTCTAGATATTATATCTGGTCCTGCTAAAACTCTTCCGTCTTCTTTTGATATTGTTACAACAACTATCATAAGTCCATCTTCTGATAAATGTTTTCTATCTCTTAATACTATATTCCCTACATCTCCAACGCCTAATCCATCAACTAATACATTTCCAGTTGGTATAGTACCAACTACCTTTGCCGAATTTCTATCTATTTCTAAAACGTCTCCAGTTTTATTCACAAATATATTTTGACTTGGCATACCTAATTCTTCTGCTAATTCAGCATGCTTTTTTAGCATTCTATACTCACCATGAGCTGGCATAAAGAATTTTGGTTTAACTAATGTGTGAATTAATTTTAATTCTTCTTGCTTGGCATGCCCTGATACATGTATATCTTCATCTTCATAAACTACTTCTGCGCCTTTTTCAAATAAACAATTTATTACTTTTGATATTAATTTCTCATTCCCTGGTATTGGATGAGCTGATATTATTATTAAATCTCCATTTTTTATTTCCACTTTTTTATGTTCTGAACTTGCCATTCTTGCAAGAGCCGACATTGGCTCTCCTTGTGAACCAGTTGTTATTAAGACTACTTCATTATCTTCATATTTAGATAAATCATTTAAATCTATTAACATGTTCTCAGGTATTTCTAAATATCCTAGTTCACTAGCTACGCCTACTACATTTATCATTGATCTTCCTGACACTGCTACTTTTCTGTTGAATTTTTCCGCTGTATTTATTATCTGTTGTAGTCTGTGTATATTAGATGCAAATGTAGCAACTATAATTCTACTTTGAATAGCTTTTCTAAATAAATCATCTAAACCTGCTCCTACAGTTTTTTCAGACATAGTAGAGCCTGGTCTTTCAGCATTTGTACTATCTGCTAGCATTAGAAGCACACCTTTTTTGCTTAATTCACAAATTCTATGAATATCCATAACCTCTCCATCAATAGGTGTTAAGTCGATTTTAAAATCTCCTGTATGGTATATTATCCCTTGGTCTGTATGAATAGCTATAGAGCAAGCATCTGGTATACTATGATTATTTTTTATAAACTCTACATCCATGTTTCCAAGCTTTATAACTTGTCTTGGAGTTATAACATTTAGCTTAACATTATTCATTTTATGCTCTTTTAATTTAACTTGTATAAGTCCTATACTAAGTTTTGCTCCGTATACAGGTACATTTATCTTTTTAAGTATATATGGAAGTGCTCCTATATGATCTTCGTGTCCGTGTGTAATAAATATACCTTTTATTTTTTCCTTATTTTTTATTAAATAGGCTATATCCGGTATAACTATGTCTACCCCTAACATATCATCATCTGGAAAACTTAGCCCAGCATCTATGACAATTATTTCGTCTTTATACTCAATAACTGTCATGTTTTTACCGACTTCGTTAAGCCCACCTAATGCCATTATCTTTATTTTGTTGGCGTTTTTTTTGAACAATTGCATCATCTCCTTTATGTCTATTCAGTTTTTCTTAAAATATAAACACGTTCTATAGTTTAAATAATATCAAATCACGCACTCTTTACCAGTTATTATCATTGTACCATAATTTCTACTATAATTTAAGTCATATTTATAATACATTTATTGTATTATTTTGACAAATTAATCTTGTTCTGTTATTCTCTGAGTATAAATGTAATATTAGGGAGGATATATGCGTGGAAAAACTCATTGCACTATAGGTGTTTTAAGTGTTATTCAAGCTTCGTTATTATTTAATATACCTATTTCTATATTCAATCTTATACTGTCTGCTTTTTTTGCAATACTTCCAGATTTAGATGAGTCTCATTCTGTAATATCTTA
>NZ_DATIRC010000143.1:0-3008 GCF_035470145.1 Romboutsia sp. | reverse complement strand
GGTCCAACGGGAGATCCAGGTCCAACGGGAGATCCAGGTCCGACGGGAGATCCAGGTCCGACGGGAGATCCAGGTCCGACGGGAGATCCAGGTCCAACGGGAGATCCAGGTCCAACAGGAGATCCAGGGCCGACGGGAGATCCAGAAGATTGTTGTTGTACAGATGCAATTAGATATGCATTAAAAACAATAAAATCAGCAAACGCTAATCAAAACGTATCTGTACTTTCATTTAACACAGTCAAAAGCGGTACAATAGGAAACTTTTTATCAGGTGAAGATGTAGTAATTATAGGGGGTAGTTATATATCTTTATGTAATGTGGCATTAATAACTTTCGAAGATAAGCCGGTTGTAACAGGAACACTAGAATACGATTGTGAAACACTTGAGTGTTGTTGTAATACAGATATGGATTTAGCATTAAGAACACTTTTAGGTACGACTAGCTTTCCAATAACTAAAGATTTAGATATTGATATTGTAGATAAGAATGCTAATCCATATAAAGTAGAAGAAGTATATGGAATATGTAATGGAATTATATGGGTTAAATTTGAAAATAAAGTAGGAAATAATTTCTATGGTGCTCTGCCATTATGTAATATATTTGAAACAAATTAATATAGATAAAAATTAAAATTTAATTGCAATTTAGTTAATAAGTTACTATAATGAATGTTAATAAAAATTAAATAGAAAGTCTTTTATAAAGAATGGTGGAGGGACTGGCCCGATGAAGCCTAGCAACAGCTAACTTTAGTTAGAATTGTGCTAAATCCTGCAGGATAATATCCTGAGAGATAAGAGATAAATAAAGTACAAATATATTTTGTTGCGACTTTAATAAAAGGCTTCCTAATTTTAAAAGGAGGCTTTTTTTATGAGTAAAAATTACAGTAAAAAAACATTATGTATAAGAGGTGGATACGAACCTAAAATAGGAGAACCAATGGCTCTTCCTATAACACAAAGTACAACTTTTAAATATCATGACCCAGATTTAGTAGCAGAATTATTTAATTTAGAACAAGAAGGACATATGTATACAAGAATTAGCAATCCAACAGTAGAAGCTTTTGAAAAAAAATTAGCACAATTAGAAGGTGGAGTAGGGGCTGTAGCAGTATCATCAGGTCAGTCGGCAATACTTTTAGCTATATTAAACATTTGTAAAGCAGGGGAAAAGATAATAGCAAGTTCATCATTATATGGAGGAACATATAATCTTTTGAATATAACTCTTAGAAATTTAGGAATAGATACAACTTTTGTAAAATTAGATGCTAGCGAGGAAGAAATATTATCATTAGTAGACGAAAATACAAAGCTAATTTATGGAGAAATAATTGGAAATCCAGGTCTTGATGTATTTGATTTTGAAAAGTTTTCAAGTGTTTGTAAAAAAGCAAATTTACCATTAGTTATAGATAACACATTAGCAAGTCCTTATTTATGTAACCCATTTGAATTTGGGGCAAATATTGTAGTTCATTCAACGTCGAAATATATAGATGGTCATGCGGTAGCTTTAGGTGGTGCTATAGTAGATGGTGGTAATTTTAATTGGGATAATGGCAGATTTAGTGAATTAGTAGAACCAGACCCAAGTTATCATGGAATAAAATATGTAGAAAGTTTTAATGAATCTGCTTATATAACTAAGTTAAGAGTATCAATGCTAAGAGACTTAGGAAGTTGTATGAGCCCATTTAATGCATTCTTAACTAACTTAGGACTTGAGACTTTACACCTTAGAATGGAAAAACACAGTAATAATTCTTTAGAACTTGCAAAATATCTTCAAAATCATGAAAAAGTAAGTTGGGTTAGTTATCCTTTACTTGAGACACAAAAAGATTATGATAAAGCTAAAGTGTATTTAAAAAATGGAGCGGGTGGTGTATTAACTTTTGGAATAAAAAGTGGTGTAAAAGAAGCTAAAGAATTTATAAAAAGTCTGAAATTAGTTGATTTAGCTATACATTTAGGATTCAATAAAACATCAGTACTTCATCCTGCTAGTACAACTCACAGTCAATTATCAGAAGTAGATCAAATAAAATGTGGAGTAAGCCCTGATCTTATAAGAGTTTCAGTTGGGATAGAGGATATAAATGATTTAATAAATGACTTCAATCAAGCATTAGAGGGATTACATAAAAATTGGATAAATACTTTTTAGATAATAAAATATGGGTAGTTTATATGTTATAAGATATGATTATAAACTACTCACTTTTTTATTTTGAAAATGTATGATTATAAATAGCAGTAGGTAATAATTAGTTAATTGGTTTAAATAATAAATTTTGCATAAAAGAATTCATTATGATAAAATCCTAATGTTAAAGCTACTTACAGAGGAGGAATATATGGACAGTATAAAAAATAATATGAGCGATAGAACAAAAGGTATTATATGTATTATAATATCAGCATTTGGATTTGCAATGATGTCTGCATTTATAAAGTTAAGTGGTGATTTACCAACTTTTCAAAAGACATTTTTTAGAAACTTAGTTTCTTGTACAGTTGCATTCATAATGGTTATAAAAGCTAAAGAAAGTTTCTTTGGTAAAAAAGAAAATCGAAAATTATTAAATTTAAGATCTACATTTGGTACATTAGGAATAATACTTAATTTTTATGCTATAGATAAATTAGTTTTATCAGATGCAAATATGTTAAATAAGTTAAGTCCTTTCTTTGTAATAATATTTTCTGCTTTATTTTTAAAAGAAAAAATTAAGACTAATCAAATAATAGCTGTAGGGATAGCTTTTATTGGAGCTTTATTTATAATAAAACCTACATTTAATTTAGATGTATTACCAGCACTTATTGGTGTAAGTGGTGCTATATTTGCAGCATCTGCATATACTTGTTTAAGGGTGCTTGGTGGAAAAGAAAAGGGTGCTACAGTAGTATTTTATTTTTCGTTATTTTCATTAGTTGTAATATTTCCTTTTATGATAGTTTCATATAAACCTATGAGCATAGTTCAG
>NZ_DATIRC010000142.1:0-1648 GCF_035470145.1 Romboutsia sp. | reverse complement strand
GATATATAACTTTGTCATTTTTATTTTTTATACTTGGTATAATAATAATTGTTATTTCAATTATGGCATTTATGTTGTTAAAAATTAATTACAAAAATTTATTATAATGGGTTGTCCTCGGAATTGAGTTGAAAAAATAGATATAATAAAGGCATCTGAGAGACTATATTGGTATTATATAGTTTAGCGACTAAATAAACCGATAAGGAGCTCTCCAGATGCCCACCTCAAATTTATTAAGAATTTTGGGATATTACAAGGTATATTTTTTAACAGCATTTTTCAAGCCCAATAAATTGTTTGTTGAATTAAAGACACAGGACGATAACTATGTTTGTCCAAAATGCCACACAAGAGACATTAGTCTTTATGGAAAGAAAAAGCGTACATTCAGAGACTTATCCATTACAAACCGACAATTTTATATAGTTTATCATCGTCATCGATTAAAATGCCCTGTTTGTGGCGTATTATCTGAACATCTTTCATTTGCAGATGATTATAGCCGTTACACGAGACGTTTTGAGAGATACGTTTTTGAACTTTGTCAATTACTTCCAATCTCAGATGTTGCAAAACATTTAAAGCTCAGTTGGGATACAGTCAAAGAGATTGACAAGAAGTATTTAGAAAAGAAATATCAAAAGCCCAATTACAAAAATCTTTCGCTTATTGCTGTTGATGAAATATCGATTGGAAAATTTCATAAATACTTAACAATCGTACTTAATCTCCAAACAGGTCAAATTGTTTACGTTGGCAACGAGCGAAAAAAAGAAACCTTAGATGCTTTTTTCAAGGCAATTGGACATGTTCGTTGTCGTCGCATCAAAGCCATTGCCATGGATTGTTGGGATCCATATATCGCATCTGCAACAGAATATCTCGGACAAGACAAAATCGTATTTGATAAATTTCATATAGTAAAAAACTATGGTAAAGTAATAGACAAAATTCGTATCGCTGAATTTTCAAAAGCTGATCTTGATAGTCGAGAAATCATTAAAGGGACAAAATATTTACTGCTATACAACCATGAAAATCTAAAAAATGAAAGTCAACGGAACCGACTAAAAGCTGTTTTAGAACTTAATGAAAACATTAACTTAAGCTATATCTTAAAAGACGAATTAAAACAAGTATGGTCCCATGACAATCAAGATCAAATGGAATTGGCTCTGAATAATTGGATTGCAACTGCAAAAACTTCTGAATTAAAACCGTTAATAAAATTTGCTGAAATGTTGGAACATTATAAATATGGTATCTTGAATTATTGTACTTACCCAATCTCTACTGGAAAACTTGAAGGCACAAACAATAAGATTAAGGTACTCAAGCGTAGAGCCTATGGCTTTCATGATATGGAATACCTCAAATTAAAATTGTTTGATTTACATCATAACAACTCAAAGTCGAGGTGAACTATTAATATTAAAATAAGTAGCAACCGAAAGTCCTGCGCTGAAAGCGCATAGTATTGAACTTGCGTGTTGAAATAATAAATTTAAAATTCACCTGGCATAAAACTTGTATCTAAAATAAAGAATCTGTGCAATTGAAACGAACTGATTTTTCTCTTGATTTTGATGAAAATTCTCGATACAATATTTGTTTTGCACAGGGCAAAGAATAATTTGTACTGATC
>NZ_DATIRC010000141.1:0-2187 GCF_035470145.1 Romboutsia sp. | reverse complement strand
ATGCTTGTACCGGCTGTTTTAGGTATATGGATAAAAATACATTTATAATAGTGTGAAATCATATTTCAAAAATAGGTGAGGTGATAAGTAATTGCTTTTTTACCCGCCCCAATTCGTGGTATAAATTTATCAAGAAACTTTTCCAGTTCTTCAATAATCCTCATCTAATTTGTCTTCCCACTTACTATATTTTTTGTCTATTTCTGCTACCGTTGTAAAATTTTCTTTAAATTGAGGGGCTAAAATCATGGTGTGTAGTAGACCTGATTTTTCCGCATCCCTCAAAAAGTCATAAATTTCTTTAAGTTCTTTAGTGGAATAATTTTTTCTTAAACACTCAATAGCAGCATAGTCTCCACATTTATAGGTCATTTTGTAAGCTGTTAAGAGCTTGTTGACATACTTCTGCTTTTTAAGATTATTGAAAAATCCCATTCATCTCTACCAATCCTTATTAAATATCATCACTTTTTCGCAGGATGTAATAAGAAAAAATAAGGACAACACTAATTATTTTGTTTCGTTAAATCCTTCCTACTAAAATTTAATATCACCGTTTTTGATCGATCAGGATTCATGTTATAAACATAATTGTCTTCTATTATATTTGATTTTACTAAATAAATATCAGCTACAAAGTTTTTAGAATTATCAACTTTTGGAACTTCAAAAGGAATACAAGATTCAAGGCTTTCGCCAGGTTTTATTTCTCTGCCAATATTTATAGCTTTAGGGGTTTCTTTGAATCCAGAGTTCAATTTGAATGGATAATTATGTTTATTGCTAAACTCATCATTATAATATGATATTTCCAGTAACCTTTTACTTATGGGAGCAAATACTTGTCCTTCAGTAATATTTTTTATTATTATGTTAACACATAATACATTATCAGATAGAGTCTTTCTCTTCTTGCCAGATAAATAGAAATATTCTCTTTGTTCAAGTTGTTTAATCCCAACCGACTTTACAATGATATTAATTCCCTCAAAATCCAATGATTGATTAATAGTTACTGTATGGGCCGCTATGGCTTCCTTCCTTTCAGCCTCAGCCCTTTCAGCCTCAATTTTCTTTTTTTCTAATGATGTAGCATAAGTTTTTTTCAGTAAATTCTCGTAATCCTCTTCATTATTAATTTTAAAAGAGGTTAATGCCTTTTTTGCTTCTGGATCTTTATTCGCTGATTCCCATCCTGCGGCAGCCGCCTTTTTGAAAGAAGCATTATCATTATTTTTAAGTGCCGCGTGGGCTAGTTCAGTATAAACCTTTGGATCAGCTCCAGTCCTTTTAGCTTCCACAAACCTTGAATCCCAATCTTTGGTATTTAAAGCAGGTGCACAAGAATTTGTTATTATAATGAAAATGATAAAGACTATATTGTAAAATTGATTATATTCCTTAAATGAACTTTTCATGATTCCGCCTTCCATTCATGCAATCTTATTCTTAACAGTTTGGGGAAATCCCGCTGTTATCAACAAATGTTTTTTGGCTAAATTGGTAGTGACAATATCATTTTTACAACTTCTTATAAAAACTGAAAAAACCTCTCTATACTTTATCTCCCAGACATTAGATGTTTTGCCTGATGTAAAAAGCATTGCTAAGTTTTTCTCCCCTGCTAAAAGTTTAATGTCGTCTGCTTTTTTTAAATCAAAGAAGAAAATATTATTAGCAAACCCACTTGTTGCCATTCCTAGGCATAGAACTATGGCCAAAATAGAAAGTATTGGTTTCATGGTTGATCCTTACTTAGAGATTGATTATTGGCTTCTTCAAGGATTTTTCTTTTCAATACTTCAGTTAATTCTGTTGGTGGATTTTTCATAAGTTCCTGACATTGAAAATGATATTTATTTATGAGTATGGAAATATTTTCATTACTATGATCAGCTTCTTGTTTCATCTTTTTTATATATATATCAAATCTTGCATTAGTTACTTCGATCGCTAAGTCTTTGCTTCTACCCTCGTTTGCTAATAACAAAGAGTATAACATCGCATCATTCTCTAACTGGCGATAAGTATTTGCGGTTTTATTCTCATCCGAGGCTTTCATTGCATAATAAACAAGCTCATAATAAGCAGCACATTCAGCATACTGAATTGCAATGTTATCCAAATTTTTATCAATTTTCTGAGTTTCTTGGCTAAAGACTTGTGAGGGAAAAACAAAAAACAGGG
>NZ_DATIRC010000140.1:0-2660 GCF_035470145.1 Romboutsia sp. | reverse complement strand
TAATTATCAACCATAAGCTCTGCAAGGTTTGCTATAATCGTAGCATTTACAATGATTAGATATCTCGTCTTCCCACCAACCAAAAGCAACTTTTGTACTATTTTGTTCAATAGGTAAGATTCCTCCAAGATAAACAACAAGAGATTCTCCAGGTGGAATGATAATTTGACTACCATCAATTACTAAAGTTGAAGACGGAGAAACTATCCTAGTAAATATAGCTATACTTGTGCTAGGAGCTTCAGTAGCTGTATTTAGATATTTAATTTGTCCTTTAGGAGTTGGGTCTGGATTAAAAGCTAAGTTAGCACTGCTAACTAAATCACTTATTAATCCTCCTTTTACTTTATATTTAAGATAAATTTCAGCTGACAAACTAAGTTCTGAAATATTTGTTACAGTTATAACATTTACATAAATATTAACGCCTGAATTACAAGGATTTACCAATGCTCCTAATGCACGTCCACCTTCTCCAGTTAATATTGGTGTTTGACCAATAAAATAATTTCCTTCTTTTGATTCATATAAATCATATGGAATGGATACAGTCTTATCGATTTTTTTGTCGGAATTCGTCACTATAATCACCTATATAGATAAATTTTGAGGAAAATTTCTTTTCTTATCTATACAATATTCTTAATATGTAAAATATGTTACAAATATTTATATTTTTCTCCAATAGCATCTATTTATTTTAGTGAAATAGCACATTCAAATGGGCTAGTGGAGATATAAAAAAGTTAATTATATCAAATATTAATCGGACAAAATATAAAAATGATATAATAAATATATAGTATGTATTTTATGGGGGAGATTAATATGAATGAAGTGAAAAAAAAGATTAAAGGGCCAGCAACTCTTATTAGTAGTTTTGTAGGAGTTATAGTAGTAGGAGTTGTATTATTATTTGGTTTTACAGAAAAAATACCTCAAGGGCATGTAGGAGTTGTTTATTCATTAAATGGAGGGGTAAAAGATAAAGTTTTGACTGAAGGTTTAAAAATTGTAATGCCTTGGCAAGAAGTAACTTTGTACTCAGTAGCAACAGAACAATTTTATTTATCTAAGGATAGTAGAGAAGGCAGTGAATCTGATGAAAGCTTTGATGTACAATGTTCAGATGGTGCAGTTAACGTAGATTTAACTGTTCAATATTCATTTGAAAAAAGTGATGTTGATGATGTATTTAAAAGATATAGAGGAAAATCAGGTCAAGAAATAATGGAAGATATAATGAGAGCTAAAATAAAAGCTTGGTGTTCTGAAGTTACAAAAGATTTTACAACTATGCAAGTTCACTTAACAAACAAATCTACTGTTAATAAGCAGTTAACGGCATATGTAAAAGAAAGAGCAAACACATATGGGGTTCTTATAGAAGAAGTTGCCATATCTCAAAGTAGAGTTCCTAAAGATGTAGCAAAGGCAATACAAGACAGACAAAAAATAGCACAAGAACTAGAAAAGCAAAAACTAGAATTACAAAAAACAGAAATAGCTAAACAACAAGCACAATTAGAGGCAGAACGCCGTCTTATAGAAGCTAAAGGAGAAGCTGAAGCAAATAAAATTATACAACAATCTATGTCTCCTGAGCTAATGAATTATAAAGCGACTATGGAATATTTGAAGAAATGGGATGGAAAGAGACCTAATGTTGAGACAACAAATGGAAATGGCTTAATTGTCGATGTAGGAAAATAATAATTGTTGTTCTATAATTTTATTGGAAAGATAAATATACAAAAGCAAACGAAAAGGTTGTATCAAAAGAGATACAACCTTTTTTACATATAATTTCTAATCACTAAGTTTTAGCAATGGACCTGATTTCTAGGCAGTTGACGACATGAAGTGATTTGCCGACACATCTCTCAAGCGAAGCGAATTTTTTATGTCGATCTTAATTTATTACATTGCGGTGCTTTCTAAGAATAGTTCATTTATAACTCTATATATCTCAATCCAATTGTAAACTCTTTTAATATTTTCATTTAAGGGTTTTCTATTATAGTTTGTATCTAAAAGAAGAACCTTGAAACCTGCATTTGAAAGCTGAATTGCATTATCATAATTATCTTCAATAAACACACTGCAGTTTAATTCATTTGCTGTATCAACTTTGTAATGGCTACCTAAAACAAATAAATCGTCATAAGGAATTCTATTTCTTTTTAAATATGTATGAGTAAGCATTTCAAGGCTTTTGTCTCTTGCAGTGACAAAATAGATATTATGAGTCAAGCTGAGTTTTCTTATAACGGATCTAGCAGACTCTCTAAGCTTCTGATCTGCGTGTAGCTTAAATTTATGCTTCTCGTAGAATTCGTAATATTCTTTATCCTCAACACCTAACACTTTATGTATATAATACTCTGTCGCATCTTCTTCAGTAATATTGGTATTAAAGTATTCATTGCAAAGACCAAGCCAGTAATAAGCATCAGTTATAGTTCCATCAATATCAATGCAAATATTTAAGTTTTTCATTCATCTGCACCTCCTTATGATTTCATTATAGTATTTAAAAGTTAAGATATAATTAAATCTATATTAAATTATGTAAAAAAAATTATGATTTTACTAAATATCATAAATATACAAAACAGTAAGTTGTTTTCAAAAAAATTGGTTAACTAAATTAGATAAAG
>NZ_DATIRC010000139.1:0-1756 GCF_035470145.1 Romboutsia sp. | reverse complement strand
CCAGGAAGACTACCTGGTTGATAGGTCGAAGGTGTAAGTGCAGTAATGTATTTAGCTTACCGATACTAATAGGTCGAGGACTTGACCAATAAATGATTCACTCTAAATGTATACAGTTTTCAGAGTATTAACTCTAAAATTGTTGACATTTTAAAAATATTGCAAAATATTTAGAAAAAGTGTTGACATTAAACTCTAAAGATGGTATTATAATACTTGTCTTGAAAAACAAAAATTAAACAACACGATATTATGTGGTTATAATAGCAAAGAGGATACACCTGTTCCCATTCCGAACACAGAAGTTAAGCTCTTTAGCGCTGATGGTACTTGGTGGGCAACTGCCTGGGAGAGTAAGACGTAGCCACGTAATCTTTTTTTGTGTGTAAAAATATTATTTTAATATCTCCATTTTATATACTTGTGCATATACATAATAAAAAGCAAGTATTTCATAAAGTTGAGGTGTTTATATTGAATTTGAATTTGTGAAAAACTTCTATATAATAGTAATATAAATAAGTGTAGATAATATAAAAGTGACAAAATGATAATAAAAATATTAGAAAATCATTATAAGGAATTTAAAGAAAAATGATTTAGAGTAATAAGGAAATATAATATAAAAATAAACTAAATATAGAAATTATAAAATTATATAATTTTATAAAACAAAGTAATATAAGTGAAATAATAAAAATAAAGGACTAAAAAATGATTTTTAAATAAGATTAATATATACATTTATAGATAATCCATTTGTGTGTAGAAATTATAATTTTTAGCTTGAGAGTATCTACAATCAATAATAAGATGCAAAATACATAAAAATATACTATAGAGATATGTAAAAAGATTAGAAAACATACTTAAATATATCAAAATATAGCATAAAAAAAATAATATTGGATATAAATAAGTTATATTATTTTTTAAAAAAATTCAATATATAAAGATAATTAAAGAGTATATTTTCTAAGGTAATTAGCTACAAGATTAAAGCAAATATTATATTTAATATTCTAAAATATAAAGATTGTCATAATAAAAAACTTATTTTTGAAAATTTAATTATAAGTATTCTATTTATTTTGGAGGTAAACAAATGGATAGCATGAAAGAAATGAGAAATAAACTAGACAATGGTAAGTATAATTTAACATTAGAAATAGCGGAGTCTACTTATTTTGGATCATATGATGATGTAGATACAAAATCTGGCGAAGATTTAGTTAGAAATTATTTAAGAAGTAATTCAGATGATGCATGTTTTAACGATATAAAAATAAAATATAATAAAAATAGACATACAGTAAGGGTTACAGCTGAATTAAATTATAGTGGAAATAATCATAAAGATTACTCTAATAGAGGAAGATTAATGTAATATAATAAGAATATAAATTGATTAGGACAAGTAATTTCGACATATTTCAACTAATTTAATAAAAATTTTTATAAAAAGTATTGACGATATTAAATTAAGATGATATAGTATTACTTGTCCTTAAGAAAAGGGCAAACAAGAAAATGAACTTTGAAAATTAAACAGTAGGTTAATTTATAGAATTGAAACAAACCAAACAAAGCCAGATATATAACAGTATCTGAGCCCGTTAAACTTTTATTTGAGAGTTTGATCCTGGCTCAGGATGAACGCTGGCGGCGTGCCTAACACATGCAAGTCGAGCGATTCTCTTCGGAGAAGAGCGGCGGACGGGTGAGTAACGCGTGGGTAACCTGCCCTGTACACACG
>NZ_DATIRC010000138.1:0-2455 GCF_035470145.1 Romboutsia sp. | reverse complement strand
GCTTCAAAAAAGTCTTCCTTATAAATATTCAATTGAAGTCTTTTTTATAATATTAATGATGTAGAATGGATGACTATAAATTATTTATCTATATTTTTTCTTTCATTAGATTCATCAGCTAATGTTTTATTAGGTAAAATTATATTAAGAGTAAAAGCAATAATTGCAGCTAAAATTACAGGAGAATCTCCTATTATAGAAATCAACCAGCTAGGGAATTGTTGTATAGCCTGAGGAACTAATGATATACCCATACTAAGTGCAAGAGCTAAACTTATAATAGTTGTATTTCTAGCTGTAAGTTCATCTTTTATAATAAGCTTTATACCTGTTAGCGTTATCATACCGAATACTGTTATAGTAGCACCACCAAGTACACAGTATGGTATAGTAGTCATAACTGCACCGAACTTTGGTATTAAACCGGCAAGAAGTAAAAATAGAGCAGCCAATCCTAAGATGAACCTACTTATAACTTTTGTCATTGCTACAATTCCAACATTTTGACTAAAAGAAGATGTTGGAAATGCCCCAAATATTGAACTTATAAAAGTACAAAACCCATTACCTATAAGACCACCAGATAATTCATCATCAGTTATTTCTCTATTTAAACCAGCCATAGAAGTTGCAGATAAATCTCCAATAGTTTGGACAGAGTTTACAACACAAATAATAACCATAGATATTATAGCAGATGAATTAAATTCCATACCAAATTCAAATGGCTTAGGGAAAGCAAACCAAGCAGCTTCTTTAATAGGAATAAAATCAACTATTCCTAAAAATATTGAAAGTATATATCCAGCTACTATTCCACAAAATATAGATGCTAATTTTAAATAACCTTTGCAAAATTGACCTACAAATAATACAACTAAAAGAGTTGCAAAGCCTATGCTCCAGTTAGTTAAAGATCCATATGTACTAGAACCTATGCCACCTGCCATGTAATTAATTGCAATATCATATAAAGAGAGTCCAATAACTAAAACAACAGTTCCAGCTACAACAGGAGGGAAAAGCTTCCTAATCTTCTTTATAAAAAGACCAACTATAATCATAGCTATTCCACCTATTAATTGAGCGCCGAGTATTGAACTTAGTCCATACTGAGAACCTATAGCAGTAAGCGTAGGAACATAAGCAAAACCAACACCAAATATAACAGGTAATTTAGCACCCATTTTGCCAACACCATAAATTTGCAATAATGTTGCTAGACCTGAAAAAATTAATGCAGATTGTATAAGTAACATCCTTTGAGAAAGTGAAGCATCAACAGCACCAGAAACTATAATTGGAACAGTAACAGTTCCAACAATCATAGCTAATATGTGTTGAAGTGATAGTGGCAATGATTTAGACATAGGTGGTTTAGAGTAAAACTCAAATATTGATGAGCTTTGGTTATTTTTTTTCAATTCCTATTCCTCCTAAAATAATTTTTATACCAGGTGAAAATTAAATTTACGAATAAATTTGACATTCACATAAGGCTTCAAAGAAAGGATAATTTCAAAATATATCATCTTATCATCAGATGACTTTTTATATAGGTATTCACAAAGTTAAATTTAAATGCACAAAATTTTAAAAATCATAAAGTTGTATGTATCATATATAAATACTTATATGATACATACAACTTTATAATTTGATAATTTAAAATAAGAAAAAGATAGATTAAAGCTAAAAGATGACTAACGGAAGTTATTGAAAAATTTTATGTACAAAAAGTATAATTATAGTAATCAAAAGATTAAGTCATCTGATGACCTGATTATAATATAAATTTAAATTTAAGGAGGATTAGTATGAATAAAAATATTAAGAAGGTCAACAAGGTGAGTGCGGTGCAAAAGTCTCTAGAAAATCTAAGAAAATACATTGAAGAAAGTAACATAAATATTTTACCATCAGAAGATGAAATTGCAAAAGATCTAGGCGTTAGTAGACTTACACTTAGAGAGTCTATAACTATACTTGAAAAAGAAGGGTTAGTGTCTAGGGTTCAAGGAAAAGGTACTTTAGTTAATTCTTTTGTGACTAAACTAGATAATAGAATTGATTCGGGAAGAGATGTAGAAGGAGCACTTAGAAGGCATGGCCATAAGGTAAGGTTTGAAGTGATAAGTCTGTATTATAAAAGTGCAAGTGAATATGAAAAGCTTCAAATGGGAATAGAAAAAGATGATGAGGTAGATGAAATATTAGTAATTGAGAAAGTTCTTTATGCAAGCGAAGAGCCAGTAGCCGTATACATAGACAGAATTCCTAAAAAGAATTTGAAGACAATATTTGATTTTGATAAAGATTATTTTAAACCATCAATATTTCCAATAGTAGAAAAACTATGTGACTTAAATATAAGTTATGATGTTGTAAAAATCATACCTTGTGCATGTGATAAAAAACTTTCCAAGATATTTAATTTAAAAATAAACACACCACT
>NZ_DATIRC010000137.1:0-3089 GCF_035470145.1 Romboutsia sp. | reverse complement strand
TGTTAGCTCGACAAAGGTAAATAAATACGTATTTCCGTCCATCCCATCGATTAAAATTTTCTTTAAAAATCCTTCTATTTCTGTAGGATATTGCTTTTTTATCAACTTGCACCAATTTCCATACATTATCTCAACCTTCATTTCTGCATTATGTTGCCAGTAATGATAAGGAGCACACAAAAAATCTTCTTGAAAAAATTCAAAGTTTTTAATTTTATATTGGCCGTTTTCTTTTTGTACTGTATAGTATCCGTAGTAATAACAAAAGCAAGTTCCTTGAATGGTTTCAAACTCAACTAAAAAAGTAATAACATCATTTTGGTGATTTTTCTCAGGAAGCTTAACCATTTTAATTAAATTAATATGAAATATATTATTATAAAGCTTTAAAAATTGCTCATATGATATTTGACTTTGCAAATCCTTTGATAAAAATTGATACGCAATTGGGTAAGGTAACTTTTCCATTCCAATTGTTCCGCAACCAACTTCAGCATGTGCTCCCTGATTTGCCTCCCTTAAAATACTAAAAAAGTTTATAATTGTATTTTCAGAAGTATCTATTAAATCTGGTGGAAGTGAAATTTCTGTTGAATCATCTTTAGAGTATTTCAAAATGATCTCATCCAAATCTTTTATATTGATTGCTGGAAACTTTGAAGGCCTAAAATATTTTTCATTATATTCTTGTTGATTTAATCTTAAAAGCATTCTTAGAGTATCTCTTTTACATTTAAATTGGTCTTTATTAGAGTAAGTTTTAAATAGTTGATATTGAAAATAATAATATGGAATATAACCCCTAAAAAAATCATTCATGTTTTTCTAACTCCTTTAGTGTAAATTCATGCAAAACATAATCTATTTCATCACTACCTGCTAAACAAACCGAAAAATATCTATAGGAAACGGCATTTTGGTGTATATAAATAAATTTATTACATCATATTCGTTTAAATATATACACGTGCCTGTACCTAAAACTATTAAATATTCTCACTCTTCACATCCACCATATATATTTAACCCTTTTGATACATGTATTACTTGAGGCAAACAACTCACTTTCTTTTGGTGGAATCATATTTTAATATTAAGATAATATTTTTAAAGAAGGGGCGAAAAAATGTTGTTTCCTCATTGTATGTTCTGTCCTTTTTATTATAGCTTTTGTAGCCAGATTCAAGCGACTTCCTATAATCCTAATAATAGATTATTTTCAAGTATAAATCTAAAAAGAATTGATTGGAAAATTTGCTTATGTTGCAAATAGCGATTCTAATACTGTATCTGTAATTGATACAAGTAGCAATGCTGTTGTAGATAATATAGGTGTAGGTATCAAAGCCTTTCAAATAGCAATAGCCAATGTTTCTGGATCAATACTTTATTAGGTGATTTGGATAAATATAACAAAAATACCTTTTCTCTTAATAGAAAAGGTATTTTTATGCAATGTTAAATCCTACTTTCTTATACATACTACTTGTGCAAGTTCATGGAGAATTTTTTTCTCTTCTTACTTTGTTTTAAATTTTATAAAAGTATAAAAGCTCATTCCTTCAACATTTACCTCATCTGTGTGTTTATTTTCAGAGCCATTAATATTTTTAAATACAATTTGAATTTTAATATCCTGATTTTCATCTTTAAAGGTCATCTCTTCCTCTTTTGGACTATTATTTCCTCTATTCTTGTGATGAATCTCAGCTACTAACTTCTCTAATTCATTCCTATATATAATTTGACCTTTATATTTAATAAAAATCTCTTTTTTATTATTATCACAGGTAATTGTATAATCTCCATTCACCTGTTGGAATTTTTCAGGGTCATAAATCTCGTATTCTGCAAAATAATCAAAGTCCTTAATATCAATTAAATTTCTTTCCCTATCTAAGTAATGGTCAAAATACTCTCCGTTTCCATAAAACCCTCGGCCTTCATCTATTAAATCAAAACCAAATAAGCTTTTCATATCGCTAGTTTCAAAGTTTTTGGGAAGGTATTTTATATTCTTTAGGTCGTGATATTGATTAAAGTATATAATTATGCCACTGACTTTCTTTTTATCTGATTCTACAAATTCTTTCTTTGGACTTTTAATGCTTCCAGTTTTATCGATCATCTCATATTGTCTTACTATTTGATCAAATCGTTTATTTTGACTAATTTGTGAAATTGAGTAAGCACTCCAAGGTCCTGTAACAGATAAAAATGCTATTATAGCCAAAGATGTAGATAAAAAAATATTTGTAACATCTTTCTTAACTGCATAATAAATCATAACCCAAGTTACCCATGTTCCAACTACTAATACAAAATATCTACTTTCTTTTATCCCATAGGCATTGACTCTTATTCCTATGGCAACAAACAGCATGGTAAGCAATGGAACAATAGCCTTTGGAAAAATAGTTATAAAAGTTCTAATCCATGGGCTTACTTTTCTTAATGGATATATTAAAAAAAGAACAATAGTACTTACTATAGAGTACCAAAGAACTAAATTACCAATAACCCCTTGTGGCAAATGTCTTGTTACAATAAGTTTTCCGAAATAGCTGTATAAAATAATCGTGTATATCGAAAGCAATGGAAGAATTATAAACTGTAGTAAAACACTCAATACTTTAGGATAGCTTTCAAAAGAAGCTTCCTCTCCTCTTCTTGGAACATCAGCTAAAAAAAATGCTGGAGCAAAAATTCCTCCTACTATAAAAGCCATGTCAGCAAAGAATTTACCAGATATATCTGCATCAAAAAGTAAATTTATAGTCGCTAGTATAGCGGCAAGACCTGCATAAAGAATTGCAGAGTATAAATATGTAATAATGAATCGTGTACATAATTTAATTACATAAAGCTCATAATTTTTCTTTCTTCTAAAATATGGTATAATACTAAAAAGCAAATAAAAAGCAATTGTATATGCCACATACCTTGTCATTGACTCCATTTCTACATTTCTTAAAAATAATAGATAATAGACAATTAAAAGAATCGCTATACCTACATATGATAGAATTTGAGTATATTTTTTGATATTTGTGTTTCCTTCGAAAAAAACATCTATAGCTAAGCTTAAT
>NZ_DATIRC010000136.1:0-1754 GCF_035470145.1 Romboutsia sp. | reverse complement strand
CTTTTACTAATTCATCACCAATTTTTTTACCTCTATAATCATCATGAACAGCTACATTAGTTATATGACCTTCATCCATTACAAACCATATCCCAACATAACCCACTACTTTTCCATCTATCTTTGCTACTAAATATCTTGCAACATCATTATTAAGTTCTTTTTTAAATGAATCTTTAGACCAATAATGTTCAAAGCAATTTTTTTCTACTTCAAAAACTCCATCAATATCTTTTGATGTCATTTGCTCTATAAGTAAATTATTTTCCATCATTCAACCTCTTCATCTTTTCATCATATTCAACTTCTGCTTGAGATTTTCTTATATATATAGGATTTATGCTGTAGCAATCACAAACACCTATATTTTTATTATATTTATTCATAGCTATAGTACACAAACTACTTGCCTTAGTCACATTATGAGAAGGAGCTGGTATATTTATATTATCTGCTACTTTAAGCTTGTCTTCATATTTATAAACCGCTTCTCCAACTAAAATCCACTCTTTATTACTATTTGATAACTCCTCTATCAATTTATCTATTTCAATAACATCCACATTCTTTATTTCTATTAATTCATTATTTTCAAACTTGTACTGCCCCATATATACTTGAGTTCTTTGTGCATCTAGTATTGAACAGATATTTTTATCACATAAATTCATATTACCTGCTAATATTTCTACTGAATTCACTCCTACTATTGGCAAGCTATTTACGTGAGCTATACCTTTAGCAGTAGCCATACCTATTCTTAGACCTGTAAATGAACCTGGTCCTTCACACACTGCAATCATATCTATTTCATTAATATTTATATCACTTATCTTTAACATATTCTCTATCATTGGCATAATCTTTTGAGAGTGTGTTTTTTTAGTATTTATCGTATACTCACATATTAATTTATTATCTTCTACTACTGCTACACTCGTAGCCATTGAAGATGTATCTATCCCTAAAACTTTCATTATTTTGTCAGCTCCTCAACTATTATTTGGTACTTTTCTCCAACGGGATTTAATATCATTTCTCTAGACATTTCTTTATATCTTAACTCTATATGTAAATATTCTTCCGGGAGTATGTCTTCTATTAAGTTTGCCCATTCAATTATACATACACCTTCACCGTTTATATATTCATCATATCCAATATCATACATTTCTTCACTACTACCTATTCTGTATACATCAAAATGATATAATGGTATTTTTCCTTCATACTCATTTACTATCGTAAATGTTGGGCTTGTTATATAATCATCAACTTCTAAAGCTTGTGCTAAACTTTGAGTCATTGTAGTTTTGCCCGCACCTAAATCTCCTACCAAACATATAACACTACCTGGCTTTAAAAGTTTTCCTAATTTATATCCAAGTTCTCTTGTTTTACTTTCATTTTCTAAATATATATTAATCATTGTGTCTTCTCCATTATATTTGAATTAATTATTTTATTCATATTACAATTATCAACTAGAATCTATTATATTATAACAAACTAATATCTTAAAGGTTTTATCATCTATTATAAATATTTTTTTGGAATATATGTATAATATTTGTAGTCATAGGCCATAATTAAAATATCAGGGATATTTACTCCCCCAAATATTAAATATTCCTTATTCCCCTAAGCACTTACTTTAGTAAAGTAAGTGCTTTTTAATATATAAAAAAATCTTCAATTCAAAATTTATAAGGAAGACTTTTTTGAAGCACACATAGGAAAATTATATTTATCCA
>NZ_DATIRC010000135.1:0-15309 GCF_035470145.1 Romboutsia sp. | reverse complement strand
CAATAAAGTACGCTCCCATACATAAAGCTACACAACCAACTAATAGATAAGGTATTATATTTTTTTTATTTGACCTTTTTTTAACATTTTTCTCTTTTTGTTTATCTGAATTATTGTCTTCTTCTTTTGATTCAAATAAAGTATTGTCTTTATCAACTTCTCTAAGTTTTTGTAAATAAATTTCTCTTTTTTTTACATTGCCTAATTTATCATATAATAACGAAAGTATAATATATGGTTCAATTAAATAAGGGTCCTCTTCTATCATATTGTCTAATATGTGTATAGATTCATGATTTAGTTCTTCATTTATAAATCTAATGGAGTGATTGTATCTTCCTAAAAATACGTTGAATTCATCTGAAGAAAGCATATCAACATATTTTCTAGATAATTCGTTGTTTCCATAACACATGGCAGTATAAAAACTCTCAAACGACTTAGAAAAATCACACTTTAATAAGGTTAACAATCCTTTTAAATTTAAAATATCAACATCTTTAGGGTTAATCTCTAATGCTTTCTCTATAGTATTATAAGCACTAGTTATATAGTTTTTTGCTGCTAAGTCAAGAGCATTATTATACCTATTATATGATTCTATTTTTAATTCTTTTACTGTTTCTTCTGAACTACTGTTTAAAGCATTTTGTAAATTTAATATAGTTTCTTCTTTATAATTAGTTGTTACATAACTTTGTTTTAATGCCTTTAGTGTTTCATTAGTTTCTTCTTCATTTATATTAAAAAAAGTTAAATCACTTTTATTTTCTTCTATCAAAGATATATCTAAAATTTTTCTAGGCATTTTGTGTATATCTTTCTTAATATTTTTACCTAAAATAACAATCGCCTCCCATTTTCATATATATCTAAGATAACATATTTAATATTTCAAGTCAAAACTATCCATTTTTTGCTATTTTAATATATTTTTTTTATTTATATTATACTAGTATTTAATATCAAATTTTTTTATTTTTCTATATAAAGTTGCTATTCCTATATTAAGTGCTTCTGCTACTTTTTTCATACCTTCTGTATTATTTCCATATTTTTTTATAGCATTTTCAATAGCTTCTTTTTCTAATTGTTCAATAGTTTTTATTTCTTGTTTATATAATTCATTTAACTTAAAAGATATCAAATCAGACATACTGTTAATAAAATCTATTAATTCTTTATCTTTTGTAAGTATTTTATTTTTTTGAATTTCATCAAATGCTGCAATCCCTAAAACTCCAACTATACAATTTTCAAATTTAACAGGTGTACATATATCAGCTAGTTCTTTACAACTTAATCTATTGCAACATTGATTACAATTATCTTCTAAATCTTTATTTATTACATAGGATTTACCCTCTTTAAGTACATTATAATATATAGTTTTTTTAGGTATTTTTTCTCCTATTTTTTCTTTAAATATTCCAGTCCCAGCTAGTCTAGTTAAATCTTTACTTACTAAGGTAACATCTACCTCAATTATACTAGATATATTCTCGCAAACATTTTGAATATAATTTGTTATATCGTTTAAATTCAAATTAATACCTCCTAATCCATTAATATGCTTTACAGTATCTTAGCTTTCTGCTTATACTTGAGGATTTGTATCCTCTGGTTTATTTTCTGTCGGTGGAGTCTCCGGTTGTTCTGGTGGTGTAGTTGGCGGTTGTTCTGGTTCTTTAGGAGGTGTTTCCGGTTCTATAGGTGGTTGTTCTGGTTCTATAGGTGGTTGTTCTGGTTCTATTTCCATAGTTCCAACTACTATTACTCCTTGCTTCTTTGGATAATATGATGTCGCTACCTTTTCTTTTTTTATAACCTTACCATTATTATTTATATATAATCTATATGTAGATACTTTGTATCCATTTCTTCCTGCCTCTAATTCTTTTTCTTGTCCTTTAGGTATTGTCGGATCTTCTACCTTCTTTACAGGTGCAACCGACACTCCATCAGTGCTTGTAGATATTTGTATGTTTTGTTTATCTTTTGAACTTCCATATATTTGGCATGTTACAACATTACCCGATACATAATTTTTAAGATACACAGGATATTTTAGGTTGTTTTTAAATATAAAGTCTATACCTCCATCTGTTACTGTTGCATCCCTTCCCATAGATACATAAGTAGATGGTATTGAATGATTTTTTATACTAACTAATTCTAGGCCTGCATATAATACTGAATTATACAATGTAGATGAAACTTGACAAACGCCTCCTCCTATACCTTCTTGAACAACACCTTGCACAATTACTGGTGCGTTTTTATAACCGTTAGATGTGGTTTTTTCTCCCGTATACTCATTATAAGAAAATACATCCCCTGGCATTAATAAAATATCGCTTGATTTACTTGCAGCTAGTCTTATATTACTACTTCTCCCTGCTATCGAAGAATTAAATTTAGTAGAATAACTTCCTAATAAAGTATTCACTTCTTGTAACTGTTCTTTCTTTATATTAGGTTCTACTTTAGTAACTACTAGATCTTCTTTGTTATTTCCTTTTTCAAGCTGTCTTATGATATTTCTTATACTTTCTTCTACGTTTACGTTTAATCCACTATTTCCAGGTGTTATTTTTATTGATGATTCATTCACACTAATATCTGCATCTTTAACTTCTAAATTAACTTCTTGTGCTATGCTTTCTATTGATTTTTTCAACTTTTCATTACTATAATTTACATCTATCTTTAAATTATTTCGTTGGTCTAAGTACGACTTTATAGTTTTATCTATATTA
This sequence comes from Romboutsia sp., assembly GCF_035470145.1. Taxonomy (GTDB): domain Bacteria; phylum Bacillota; class Clostridia; order Peptostreptococcales; family Peptostreptococcaceae; genus Romboutsia_D. The sequence goes on along the minus strand of NZ_DATIRC010000135.1, from coordinate 12,550 downwards.
CTTACAAATGATTCTCCTCTATTTATATTATATGCATGCTCTATAGTTTGTTCTAAATTATAAGAAAAATCAACATCCTTACTACTTATACTCCATTTTTTATCTAAGTAAGAAATTTCTATATCTTCTACCTTATAACGTTTCTCTAATTCTTTTTTTGCTTCTTTTTTACTTAAGCCACCTACATTAACCTCATTAATATAGGTATTTTTTAATACTTTATCGCCACTTATTTGCAAGCTCATCCATCCCATGAATAATACTATCGTCACTAATATTATACCTATACTAATGTATATTTTATTTCGTATATTACCCATTTTCGTATCTCCTTAGTTTTAAATTAGTTATATATATATTTAGATATAATTTTAATATATCCTTTTATAATACATTTAATTTTCACATTCGATATTTTTTTAATTTTCTTTATAACATTTATATGACAAACATTTGTCATAATTTATTGTAAACCAAAGTATTAAAGCGTGTCAAAAACACGCTTTAATACTCACTAATCTTATCTTGTGATATAATATATACTTTTTCAGTGTACATATTAATAATGTAGACTTGTTTTTCTTTGAACAGACCTTTATTTACTAGTTCATAATAATATAAATCTTTACTTTCACCTACTATTTCATCTAGTTCTTTTTTATTTTTTACATACCTACTTGTTTTTTCTCTAGATATTTCTGATATTTTTTTATATTTTTCTTTATTTTCGTTAAGCTTATTACCTAATATAAATTGAGCTTTTTCTTGACTTATAGCAAATTGTATTTTACCATCTCCCATAGATCTAAAATACCCATCAGGATAATTTGTTTTGTAATCTTTATCGCTATCTTTATATGAGTAAATTTCTTTCGTCTTTGCATCTATCAAAACTTCATCAATTAAAGTTTCATATTCAAAAACCTCTACATAATAATATTTTTCACCATCTATCATTTGATAAAATGAACTTATTGATAAATTATCTTTGCTTTTACCACTTTTTCTAGATATTAAATTTATTATATCCTCAGATGATAAAGTATAAAGAGATAACTTTTTCTTATATTCCTTTTCTAAAGATAATATGTCTTCATCATCTCCATAATAAGCTTTAAGATATTGTACATATTGTAATACTTCTTCATAATTTCCTTTTTCATCAGATTCATTAATTTTTTGTATGTAATAGTCATACATGTTTTCTATACATATATTTTTTTGTTTTTGTGCTAATTCATAATATTTTTTATCTTTTTCTAAAACTTTGTCATATCCTAATATAGCTTCATAATACATCTGATTATTTTGATTTTTATTAGCTTCTTCATATATTTGTCTAGATTCATAAATTTCTTTTATATTATTCTTATATCCGTCTAATTCATGTACTATTCCATTTAAAGTAGATGCCGTATTCATGTATGATAATACTATATCATAACTTATATTTTCATTTTCATACATTTCACTTGCCCTTTGTACTTGATCTACAATTCTTTTTAAATCTATTTCTATAGTTTTTAAACCATTTATTGTATTTATTATACCTATATAATGTTCTTTTGTTATTTCCTTATTTATATATTTATCTCCACTTTCAAGTAGCAGCCTATTTATTTTTTTAGAAATAGATTTATTAAATCTTCTCATCTTAGCTTCTGAAAATTCTTGCTGATAATCATTATAGTGTTCAAGAGCAATAGAATATTTACGTTGTTCTATATTTTTTAATAATATATTAGATTCTTTTTCTACACTCAACTCCTCACTACTTATAATAAATGTAATTATTAAGATTATTAATCCTAGTATTGATAATGAAGCTACCATTATAGTTTTCCTATGTATATCTATAAAGTCTATACATTTATCAAACACTTCTTTAAAATTCATTATCTTTTCCTTCCTTAACTTTAGTAATTTATTCCTTATATAAACTTTTTTATATTATATCATATATATACATTATTAACCATATATTCAACCAACAGTCGTATAGATATGTAAGTTGTAGATTTATATATGAAATTAATAAATATATTAATATTAAAATAATGATTTTGGGGTTTATATAATAAATATAATACTTATATCATCATAACTAGTATTTTTACTTAACTTACTTAAATATGTTTTATATCCTTTGTTTAACATCATCCTCGAAAACACACTTCTATTATATTTATTAATAGTTGTTTCTAAGCTGTTATATAGTTTTTCATCATCTGTAAAACTATTTTCATATCCATCTGTAAACAAAATTATATTATCTACGTTTGATTTATTAACTTCTTCTATATGATACATAATATTTTCATAAGAATCATATCGTCCAAGAGAATCTACAATTTTTTTGTCTTTTGTTTTTATAATCTTTTTGAATTTTTCATTATCTTTAATGACTATATTTCCATCACCTATTTTTAGATATAATCTAAATTTTTTAGTTATTAATATTGAAATCAGCGTAGTTGAGTATTTTAAATATGCTGTTTTAAAAACTACTGGATTACTTGCTTTATGATTTTTTTCTACTAAATCCATCCATCTATCTTGTATACTTTTTTGTATAATACCGTCTTGTAATTTTTTTAATATATCCTCTTTAGACACAGTAATCAATCCCTCAAGTATTTCTATTACACAGTAACAAGCTAATTTAGATCCAATATCACTATATTCAAAAACTTGACCACTATGACCATCTGCAACTGCACATATTATAGCATCCTCTAAAATTTTATAGTCTAAGTAATCTTGAGAGTTTGAGTTTTTTAATATATTTTTATATCCTACTACACTACTTTGAAATATTTTATAATCCATAAATAATATTTCCTCCCTATAATTTCCTTCTACTTATTTTCTATTAATTATAATAGAAATTTATAACAAAAAAACACAGTTATTACTGTGTTTTAAATTTAGAATATTTTTATGTTTATTATGATATCTTTCTTTTAGTTTGAACAACTTGTCTATGCTTTTCTCTTGAAACCTTACTTGATACCGAACTTTTATTTTTTTGTATTTTCTTTTTATTGTAGAATATTTTTTGATAATTAAATAATATCAGTCCAAATGTCAAACCTGCAGTTAAAACTGTAAACATTATTAAATAATAATCTAATCCGATAAATATCCCCATAACAGCGTTTACAATCATCAATGTAAATGTCAATAAAAAACATATAATACTCGACACAATCAATACTCTCAAGACATTTTCCAGCTTTTTTAGTATTTTTTTCAACATTCTCACCCCATATGACAACAAATATTTCCATTTAATCTTATACTTAACTATAACAAATATGAAGAAAAATAGCAATTAATATTGATACTTTTTGTTAGAATAACTATTAACATGTTGTTTTTTTCTACGTAACACTAATCATAGTTATTTAATATAATAAGAATAGGTGATATTTTATTAAATTAAGGGGTGATGTATATGATATATCTGCCAAGTTTAGGATCAAAAGCTCCTGATTTTAAGGCTAATACAACATTTGGACCAATCAAACTATCTGACTATACTGGTAAATGGGTTGTTTTATTTTCTCATCCTGGTGATTTTACACCAGTTTGCACAACAGAATTTTTATGTTTTGCTAAATACTATCCTGAATTTCAAAAAAGAAATACAGAATTAATCGGTCTTAGCATTGATAGCAATAGCTCACACTTAGCTTGGGTTTATAATATCTTTTCTATTACTGGAGTTGAAATACCGTTCCCTATTATAGAAGATAGAGATATGACAATCGCTAGATTATACGGAATGATTTCAGAACCTATGAGTAATACTTCAACAATTAGGTCTGTATTTATAATCGATGATAAACAAATTCTAAGAACTATACTTTATTATCCTCTAACTACAGGTAGAAATATTCCTGAAATATTAAGAATAATAGAAGCACTACAAACTAGTGATAGGGATAACGTTGTAACACCTGCTAATTGGTTCCCTGGAATGCCAGTTATACTTCCTTATCCTAAAACTTATAAAGAATTAAAAAATAGAATTAAAAACTGTGATAAAAACTGCACATGCTTAGATTGGTATCTTTGTTTTGTTCCTGACAAAAACAAAGAAGTTTCTAATAATAATTATGCAAGTTCTATACCTTGCAAATCTAATAAACTTAAAAATAATAAAAAATATTCTCGTCCTGAAATAACAAATATAAAAAGTCAACCTATTGATCTTTTAGCTTGTCCTGATGTAGCTCCAATAGTTATGGAATATGTCTTAGGTAACCCAAGAAATGTTGACCCTACATTTTTGGATGCTGTTATTTATGCATTTGTAGAAATAAATCCTGATGGTACATTATACGTTCCTACACCTAAGTATTTAAACCAATTGCTAAATCTAAAAACTTACAAACCAAACTTAAAAGTAATAGCCGCTATAGGTGGGTGGGGAGCAGATGGTTTTTCTGATGCAGCTTTAACTCCAGCTTCTAGATATAATTTTGCTAGACAAGTTAATAAACTGATAAAGCAATATAATTTAGATGGTGTAGATATAGATTGGGAGTATCCTGGTGTCAGTGCAGCTGGTATAAAATCTAGACCTGAGGATAAAGAAAACTTTACACTACTTCTTACTGCTATAAGAGATGTTATTGGTGATGATAAATGGTTAAGTGTTGCCGCTACAGGTGATAAAGCATATATAAATAGGAGCGCTGAAATAAATAAAATAGCTCCTCTTATAAACTATTTTAACCTTATGAGTTACGACTTTACTGCTGGTGAAACTGGAGAACAAGGTAAAAAACATCAAGCAAATCTTTATGATTCTGAACTTTCTTTACCTGGATATAGTATAGATCGTTGGGTTAAAAATTTAGAAGAAGCTGGAATGCCTGCCTCAAAAATTCTATTAGGAGTTCCATTCTATGGAAGACTTGGAGCTACAATTACTAAATCTTATGACCAACTTAGAGAAAGTTATATAAATAAAAACGGCTATGAATACGTTTTCGATGAAAAAGCACAAGTTCCATATGTTATGAAAGAAGATCAGTTCGCGATGTCTTATGATGATCCTCTTTCTATATATTTAAAAGGTCAATATGTACTGAAAAATTGCTTAGGAGGCATATTTGCTTGGACATCAACTTATGACCAAGCAAATATCTTAGCTAAAGCTATGTATGATAGCATAAATAACCCTGTGCTATTCAAAGAAGAATTAGAAAATATCTATGGGGAATTCATAGAATTTTAAATTTTAAAATATTATAAAAGTCTTGCAATTTATTGCAAGACTTTTATATTCCTATAGCTGCTTTTGCTAATTTATCAGCTTCTTCATTATATTTGTCACCACTATGTGCTTTTACTTTAATAAAGTTAACATTTAGTTTATCTTTTATACTATCATAAAATTTCTTATATTCAACAGTTCCTTCTTTATTAGCTTTCCACGTACCAGTGCACCACTTTTCAATCCCCTCATAATCAAAATATAAAGTTAAATTTTCTATTTCATTACTTATGCAATATTTCATTGCAATTTTTGCCGCTTCAATTTCCCCTGCCACATTTCTCATACTTACAAGAGACTCATTTTCCCCCTTTGTACTATATGTCTTTTCAACTATATTATTCTTTAATATAACTACTCCTGACCCATATGCCCTAAGGCAATGTTCATAACTTCCATCCACATACGCTTCTACAGAACTTTCTGGGTTCTTACAAACTACAACATTCTTACCTCCTATGTACTCTTTAGCTTCATCCAAAGTGGTAAAACTTTTATATTCCGCACCTGAAAAACCATTAACTTGTTCCTTACACTCATTCCAAGTATTATATATTCCTGTCTTTTTTCCTTTTCTTACAGCATAAAACTTTTTTTTACTCAAACATATCACTTCCTCATAATATCTAGTGTATACCATGATACACTGGTTTATTTTCGTAATAAATATAATAACTATTTTATCCTAAAAACATTGATTTTAAAAGGCTTATTTAATTTTGCAATACTTAATAAAATATGCTGTTTTTTAATTAATAATTATTTTTTTCTTTATTATTTTTAAAATCAATGATATAATTTTTTTAATAAATAAAATATCGAATATAGCTAATGGTAGAGGTCGCATTGTTAATAAGTAGTTTTGTGGAGGTAAGCACGAAGAAGCAAAATAAAAGGTAACTATGCCGAAATATATAAGTAATGCTTTAAACTTATATGTTGGTGTCATGTAAAATATATATGCCACTGTCACATAAACATAAATATGTGGAGTACTATCTTTAGATTAAGTTTTTATTTAATTTTCAAATTGAGTACTTAAGTCTAGGATAACTTCTTTGTCCTAGACTTTTTTAAATCTCTAATTTCTCCTTAACGTTATATTCGACATAAATCTAGGAGGATTTTTATGACAATCAAAAATAAAAAGCAAGCAACTTTATTAGATGCATTATTATGTGTAGGATTTTTAGTTGCAGTTTTAGTGACGTGTTTAGTGGTTTTAAAAGATTATGAAATATCTGCTCATATACCACTTGTAGCAGGAGCAGTTTTTGCAGCATCTGTTGCTGTATTTAGACTAGGATTTACTTGGAAAGAATTGGAAGATGGAATTTTATCTACTATAAATACTACTATGCAAGCAATACTTATTCTTTTAGTAGTTGGTATGTTAATAGGTACTTGGATTCTTGGTGGTATAGTTCCAGCTATGATATATTGGGGACTTAATATTTTATCTCCAGGTATATTTTTAGTTGCAACTACTTTAATATGTGCAATAGTATCTATTTCTACTGGTTCTTCTTGGACAACAGCTGGTACAATCGGTATCGCCTTACTTGGTATAGGTAGTGCCCTTGGTATACCTACTCATATAATAGCTGGTGCTATAATATCTGGTGCTTATTTCGGTGACAAAATGTCTCCACTATCAGACACAACAAACCTAGCTCCTGCGATGGCTGGTACTACTTTATTTGAGCATATTAAACATATGTTATATACGACTATACCTGCACTTTTAATATCTCTTGTTTTATATGGAATAATTGGTATGAAATATACTGGTAGCCAAATAGATACCTCTCAAATAAGCCAAATACAAAGCGCTTTACTTAATAATTACAATACTTTATCACCATTATTACTTTTAGTTCCTGTAGCTGTTATAGTAATGGTAATCTTTAAAGTTCCAGCAATACCTGGACTTATAGCTGGAGTTATACTGGGTGCTATAGTTGCAGTTGTATTCCAAGGTGCTTCTATGGCTGATGTATTTGTAGTTGCTAAGGGTGGGTATACTTCATCTACTGGCATGGATTTTGTAGACCAACTTCTTACTCGTGGTGGTCTAGATAGTATGTTAGGTACAGTTTCTTTAATGCTTTGTGCTTTAAGTGTTGGAGGTATATTAGAAAAGACTGGAATGCTTGAAGCATTAGCTAAATCTATATTAAGTATAGCTAAAGGAACTTTTGGTTTAATTGCTGCAACAATATTTACTTGTATTGGAACTAATTTAGCTGTTGCTGACCAATATTTAGCTATCGTTATACCAGGAAGTATGTATAAAGATGCCTTTATAAAGCAAGGTTTATCTCCTAAAAACTTATCTCGTGCTTTAGAAGATAGTGCTACAATAACTTCCCCTCTTATTCCTTGGAATACTTGTGGGGCTTATATGTCAGCTACCCTTGGAGTTGGATCATTTGCATTTTTACCATTTGCATTCTTTAATCTAATTTGTCCTTTAATCTCATTATTCTATGGAGCAACAGGATTGACAATAGAAAAGCTTTCAGATGAAGAAAAAAAACAAATTGAAAGTGCTGCTTAATAAATATAATAGCGTTGTTTAATAATAACAACGCTATTTTTTAATTATAAATAAATTATACTTTATTGTCTTATTATTACAAATACCATATATACAATATAAATTAATACAAGAAATAGACCTTCCACCTTGTTAACATTTTTCTTTGTTGCAGCAAATATATAAGTTAGTACAGTTACAATTATCATAACAAGCATATCTATAAATACGATAGGATGAACTTGTATATTACTTATGGTTGATGATAAACCTAATACAAATAATATGTTAAATAAATTTGAGCCAACTACATTCCCTATAGCAATATCACTTTCTCCTTTTCTAGCCGCAATCACACTAGTTACAAACTCAGGTAAAGAAGTTCCAATTGCAACTATAGTAAGACCTATTAAATTTTCACTCATTCCCCATGCTATAGCTATATTACTAGCAGAGTTTACTACCATTTGACCACCTATAAAAATTCCTATAATCCCTAATATACTCATTAAAATACTCTTACCCATAGAAATATCTTCTTTTGCTTGTTCTATATTCATTTCTTCTTTAGATGTAATGGCCATTTCAATTAAGTAGTACATAAATATACCAAATAAAGCTAACAACATAAGACCATCTGCTCTAGTTAATAAGTTCTCATTATATCCTTGAAACTTTGTATCATGTGCTAGTATCATTAAAACTACCACTGCTAGTGTGGCAAATGGAAACTCTTTTATTATAGTACTTTTTTGTACTTTTATGGGATTTATCATTGCTGCGATTCCAACAACCGCTAACAAATTAAATATATTAGATCCTACTACGTTAGCTATAGCCATATCATTACTTCCTTTAAGTGCTGCTGTAATACTTACGGCAGATTCTGGAGCGCTAGTACCAAATGCTACTATAGTCAAACCTATTATCAATGTGGGAACTTTGAAAATCCTAGCTATAGATGAAGAACCTACTACAAACATATCTGCTCCTTTTATAAGAAGTAAAAAACCTATTATCAGTAATATATAGCTCATATGAACCGCCTTTCTTATTCTTTTCATTTATATTTAAAACTTTATATAGTTATTTTTTCTAAAACATTATATCTTATTCAAAATGCATACATATATGGTTCTGTAAATATTAATATTTTTCTACATTATTTTAAATACTAAAAAAGATTACGTAAAAAATAACATAAAAAAGAGCATTTCTAAGTTTAGAAATACTCTTTTTAAATTATATATTAATCACCACTTAAATTTTTCTTTAGGTATTAAATAATTTTGATTAAAATACTTTACTTTTAAAGTTTCACCTTCTAAGTAAATAGCATTACTATTTATATATCTATTCTTCATTTCTTTATTGATAAAATCTTCTATATTTTTAATGTTCATATTTTCACTGTATTTTAATAACCTTAAAATATCTACTAAGACTTCATTCATAACATATTTTCTACACATATATAAATGATTATTTATATAATTTTGTATTTTATTTTTACTCATAAAATTTATTTTGCATCCATGTAAATCTTTCTCTAATTTTTTTAATGTGTATAAATTAGTACCTGTATTGAAAATTATAAAACAACCATAATCATATTTACTCCTTAAAATTCGCCCCATTGCTTGTTTAACTTTTATAGCCATCTGAGGATAATTTATAATATGATATGGTAAGTTATACTTTTTCATTATTGTTGAATATAATGGATCTTTAGGATTTAAGTTTGGTATTTTATCTAAAGTAACACAAATTAATCCATCTCCAGGAACATCTACTCCTTCAAAACACCCCTTTGATCCCAATACAACACATTTTTTATTTATATCCTTTAAATGTTTAATACCTTTTTTATTCATGTAGACCTCTGTATTTTTACTATGTAAATTATCTACAAGTTTTTCATATGTTTTCTCTAACCTATCTTTACTATTGAATAAAGATAATAAATGGCCTTGCGTTATTTTGCATGTATCTTCTATAACCTGGCTCATTTCTTTAGGAAATTCCTTGTTACTATAATCACATAAATCATTTACTCCAATTACAGAAACTCTATTTTTATAATCATATAGGGGTTCTATTACCTTTTCTATATTATCCACTCTATTTATACCTAGTGTTTTTTTAAAGTAGTCCATACTATTTTCTACACTTAAGGTAGCTGATAAAAATACTCCACTTTCGATTTGAGTTAATATATTTTCTTCAAATAGTTCTGCTAATTTTAATGGAATTACTCTAATTTCAAAATTTGTATAGCTTTTATCTACCTCAACTATTCTTGCAAAATCATCATCTTTACTATATTCCATAAATAATTCAAATGTTGTTTTTATATCCTCTAACTCTTTTATTCTTACCTTCCCAAATTTATATATATCCGATTCTTTATCTATGCTATCATCATCTAAATTTCTATCTATTATAACTAATATAGATACTAAATTCCTTATTATACTTTCACAACTCATTTTTATTTTTTGACTATATTGACTATACTTTAAATCAACAATTTGATTATCTTTTCTTATTTTTCCTGCAATTTCATTTTCTTGCAGATTTAATTCCCATCTCAAATTATATTTACTTATATTTTTATAATCTGAATCAATTCCAAATTTTAGTATTGAATTCATTTCTTCTATTATAAGATTTATACTTCTGCTTATCTTATCTTTTACGGTTCTATCAAAATGTACATGATGATAAAACTTATCAAATGATTTTATTTTTCTATTTTTACTAATATTATCGTATGCAAATACACTATTTTGAATATTTTCATACGGATATATTTCTCTTAAAAAATAATTTAACATTTTATAATCTATAGCACTTGAAAAAAATTCATATCCCTTTTCTGCTAAATTATGTCCTTCATCTACTATTATATATTCTAATGGTTTTTCTTCTTTATATGGCCATTTTGCTAATAAAGAATGATTTATTACCGTTACATCTTCTTCTTTTAATTGCTCTATTCTTTTTTTATATAAACAATTTTTAAAACATTTTTTAGGTCTGCATAAATTAGGATCACATCCTACATATCTTAAATGAGTATTTATACCTTCAAAGTGATTTAATATCCAATAATTTATTTCTTCTATATCTCCGTACTCTCCTTCTTCTACTAACCTTTCTAAAATTATAATTGATAAAATTTCATTTATAGTAGGATTTTTAGTTGTGTAATCATTTTTATAACTTTCTAATTTTTCTACGCATATATAATTATTTTTTCCCTTTATATATCCATAATTCACTTTTTTATTAAGCCCTAATGAATTTAAAACATTAGGAATGTCTTTATTTATTAACTGAATTTGTAATTCTTTTGTATCTGTAGATATAATAATTCTTTTATTATTAAGTCTAGCTTCTAAAATTGCTGGAAGTAAATATCCAACACTTTTACCTATCCCCGTAGGCGCTTCTATACAAGCAATTTTCGCACTCCCTGAATCCCCTTTAAATGTCTCCCTAATGGTTTTAGTCAGCTCATATTGACCAGGCCTATATTCATACATAAAGCCTTCTTTACTTTCCCATATACTTCTATATTTTAGTAATTCCTCATAATTTCTATTTTTTTTATAAATCTCTTTTAATACTTCTTTTTCTTTTATAATTTCCTCGCTACTAGAATTAATTTTTTTCTCTATAAATACTTCTCTTATATAATCTTGTTCTTTATAGTCTGCCTCTTCTATCAATTTACTCCACTCCCATTTTGAAAGCATAAATTTATTTAAGAATGAGTTTATTTTAAATGTTAAAGGCTCTAATGTAGACTCTTCTTTCTTTTTTAATCTCATTATTAATGAATTAACAACTCTTAATGTATCTATTGCATCAGATAATGCTCTATTTTTTTCATTTTCTTTATTGTTTGTTAATTCCTTTTTTAAATAATCCAAGCTATATTCTTTATGATGAGGCTCTAATATAGCCGCTAATTCCATAGAATCTATAATCTTATTTTTTATTTCAGACATATAGTAAGTTAAAAACTTCCTTTTGAATGATGCATTATGACAAATAATAATATTATCTTCAACAAAATTTATAAGTTCATCTATAATACTTTGTAATTTAGGTACATTTTCAAAATCTTTCTCACTTAACCCACTACATAATGAATATATTTCTATAGGAATTTCTTTTTTATTTTTTACTAAACTTCTAAATGTTTCAATACTTCCATTTTTTATCTTAACAGCTCCAATCTCTATTATTTCACAGCTAAGAGGGTCTAATCCCGTTGTCTCTATATCTAAATATACGACATTATCTAAAACACTTATAAATGTATCAGATAATTTTTTTATGATTTTTTTCATTTTGTAATCCTTCCAGTAGGTATATATTGTGTATAATTTTATATTTTTTTATTACGTACACATAATTATATGATAATTTTGTCCAAAAAGTAAAAGTATAATTTAAGTTTTAGATTTAATGGTATATTTTCAATTTATTTATAGAAACTATAGTTAGGTTAGTATTATAATTTTTAATTATACAACATACTTGAGGTGATGTTATGAATAACAGAAATTCTAGAACTTATTTTATTATAGGGTTCTTTGTACTTGTATTTAGTATATTAGTTGGAACTAATTTTCATATGATGAATAAATCAAAAACTCAAATATTAAATCCAAATCTTAGTACCCAAGAATATAATTGGTACTTCAATCCTA
>NZ_DATIRC010000134.1:0-19039 GCF_035470145.1 Romboutsia sp. | reverse complement strand
ATTAAGCTTCCTATTAACACCTTAGATTGTGATGAAACTTATAGCCCTTATAAAGAACTATATAAGAAACAAGATACTAAAATAGAAAAAATAAATATAGAATTTTCTGATATATACTTTACATAAAAAAGCCTAAAACTCTAGATTTTAGGCCTTTTTTATAGTTTTATTTCAAGCTGATATCCATGACCAATTCCAAATCTATCTACCGTCTAGAATAGATTTTTTTATAACTTCACAAACTACACATTCAGTTCAAAAATAATATAGCTTTTCATTTATTTTTTATTATTTTTTATTTGCACTATGGGTTTTCTAAATAATATATTAGATAAAGCATTTCCATCAAATGGGAATAGAGGCCATGTATATTTTTTTGCTGTTTTAAAAGTTTTAGTTGTAAATATAATAATTAGTATTATTAATGTTCCAGCAGCGAAACCATAATTTCCAAATAACCCTGTCAATATCAAAAGGAAAAGTCTGAATATCCTAATTGCATGTGCAAATTCTATACTTGGAGTAGTAAATGTTCCAATTGCCGCTAGAGCCATATATAAAATTGTTTCTGGAACAAAGAAACCAACCTTTACAGCAAACTCACTTAAAATTAAACCTCCTATAATACCTAAAGATGTAGACAATGTACTCGGTGTATGTATAGATGAAACTTTAAGTAAATCTAATCCAAATTCTAATAGTATAAACTGTACAAATATTGGAATAGTTGAGGTTTCCTTTGCTCCTAAAAACTGTAAATATACTGGTAGAATTTCTTTATTATTTACAAGTAAAAGCCACAGTGGAAGTAAAAATAGTGCTGAAAACATTCCTAAAAAGCGAATCCATCTTATATATGTTCCAACAAGCGGGGTTTGATAATAATCCTCTGCATGTTGAGTAAAATGAAATAATGTTGTTGGAAGTAACATAACACTTGGAGATGTATCCACAATAATTGCTATATGCCCCTCTAAAAGATGAGCTGCAACAACGTCTGGTCGTTCAGTAAACCTAACCTGTGGCAATGGATTATACCATTTTTTCTTAATCATTAGCTCATCTAATGTTTTTTCTGCCATTATTAAACTTGGTATGTTTATATCATCTACTTTTTTCTTTATTTCATTTAAAAGATCTTTATCTGCTAAATCATCTATATAAGCAAATACAACGTCTGTTTTAGATCTTTCTCCTACGTTTGTAATTTCAAATGTAAGTTTAGGATCTCTAACTCTCCTTCTTATCAAAGCTGTATTGAATATTATAGTTTCTACTAGTCCATCTCTGGATCCCCTTGTAACTCTTTCTAAATCTGGTTCCTGAGGACCTCTTACCGGATATTCCCTTGCATCAATTATAAGCCCAGTTTCTTCTCCATCTATAACTAATGATAATGCACCTGAAAGAACTGCTGATTCTAACTGTGTAACATCTTTAAATGTTTCTACTTCTAAATATGCTATTTTCTTTTTAAAAAGAGTTGTAATTGTATCTATATTAATTTCATTTTCTTCTAAGTTTTGCAGAGTTTCAAGTATCCATAGCATTATATCATCTTTTGCAAATCCATCTATAAATACTAAATAAGCATCTTTATTTCCTATGATTAACTCTCTACCTATAATATCAAAGCTATTCTCTATTGGGAGTTTTTCTTTTATCACTTTTATATTCTCATTTATCTTCGTTGATAAGTTCATAATTATCCACCTCCAAACTACATTTCATTAAGTATAAATTCATATTATATTTCCACTATTTATATATTTCTATTCAATATATACTTAATGATCATAGTATAAGCAAAAATGACATGTTTAATTTTATCTCAACATGTCATTTGTAAATTATTACTTTATCTATGTAATTATATTTAAACGTTTTATGATCTTACTAATAATACTTAGTAATCTCTTGGTTTGTACTATATATTAAGCCCATAAATATCAGAGAACTCTATTTGTACTCTTTCAACCCTTGAATTTGATTCTATTTGATTTTTATTTACCATTATTTCTTTACTTTCATTCATTATAATATCAGGCAATTTTACTATAAATTCTGTACCCTCACCGAAATTACTTTTTACTTCAATTGTACCTCCATGCATTTCAACAAGAGATTTAACTAAGCATAGTCCTATACCGCTTCCTTCACTAACCTTAGTTAATCTATTATGTACCTGCTTAAACCTTTCAAAAACATAAGGAAGTTTGTCTTCATGTATACCTATACCTGTATCTTTAACATAAATTTCAATAAACTCTTCACTAGGAGATATAGAAACCTCTATTTTTCCACCTAAAACATTATATTTAATAGCATTAGACAATAAATTTAGTATTATTCTTTCCATTTTATCTAAATCAAAAGAAATTATCTTTTCTTCTATTTCTGAATTAAATATAACTTCTATATCCTTTTCCTTTGCAAATCCAGCTACTGAATTACATATGTTTTTTACATACTTAACTATATCGTAGTTTGTAGAACAATACTCAGCATAACCTGCATCAATTTTTGTTGTATCAATAAGATTGTTAACAAGCCTTAAAAGTCTAAAGCTATTTTGTCTAATAATATTTGTATACCTTGCAAAGTTAGTCATATTATCACAAGTAATTCCTTTTAATTTAAGTTCTATCATTTGTAGTGAACTAAATATTAAATTTAAAGGTGTTCTAAACTCATGTGATAGATTTGCAAAAAATTCAGTTCTTAACCTTTCAAGCTGCCTTTCAGCTTCCTTTGTAGTTGTAATATCCTGTATTATACCTACTTTTCTAGCTATATTTTCATTTTCATCTCTTATCGGAAAACCTCTAAACCATATCCATCTAGTTTCTCCATCGGGTCTTATTATCCTAAAAGTTTCATCAAAATATTTATTTTCTATAGAATTTAAAAACTTATCCCAATCTTTCGAAGTAATATATCCTTTTTTATTATCTATATATTTGCCTTTATCTTCAGGATGAACAGAATCCCCAAAGGATTCAATATTTTCATATAGACTTTCACAGCTTCTACCGAATATTTTTTCATATCCTGGACTTACATAAATCATCTTTTTTCCTTCTCTTATCAAAAATACACCATCAATATTTTCTGCAAGCTGACGGAACTTTTCTTCACTTTCCTTTAGCTTTTGTTCTGCAATTGTTCTATGTGTTATATCTCTTGAAATACCTAAAATTCCAATTATATTATTATCTTCATCAAAAACTGGAGCCTTTATAGTTTCACAATCTATAATATTACCATTTGTTAATGTAATAGATTCTTCATATATCTTCATCTTACCTTCTGTAACAACTTCCTTATCCTGATATATAAAACTTTCTACAGCTTCTCTATCCTCAATTAATTCTCTATCACTTTTTCCTATAAGTTGATCTTCACTTTTTCCATAACAATCTCTAGCACTGCTATCATTTAATAGTAAATATTTTCCATTTAAATCCTTATAGAAAATATAGTCAGGAATTGAATTAATTAAAATTTTTAAAAATTTATTTTTCTGTTCTATCTGACTTTTTATTTTTTTTTCTTCATTAATATTTATAGAAAAACCTATAGTTCCAATTATATTTCCTTCTTCATCATCCACAGCTACTTTATAGGATTCAACCCATATGTTACTAAAAGAAAATTTATATATATTTTTTATATTTCCTCTTGTCATTGTTTCTTTGTCTTCTTCTTTAAATTGCCTTGCTAAATCAAGAGGCCAAACTTGAAAATCAGTTTTACCTATTATATCATCAAATTTAAGTCCTCTTTCTTTCTCATATTTTTTGTTAACATAAATATATTTACCATCTTTATCCTTAGCCCAAGCAGTAAAAGGTAAGCTATCTATTAAAACCTTCATAAATTCATCTTCTTTATGTATCTCTATTAGCTGTATTACAAAGTAATCCTCTTTATAATAAAAAACATGTACTTTAAACCACCCATTGAAAGATTTTATAAATTGCTCTGTAGCACTACTTTCTCCGTTAAGTTTTATATTTTCAAAAAAACTAAGCCAGTTAAAACTTTCATTAATAAAAGACGGTAAAATATCTAATACACTTTTTCCTAAAATATCTTTTTCTTTTAATTTAACTATATTTTCAAATTTAGAATTTATATCTAATATTGTAAAATCATTAACTTTCCCATTATTATCTTTGATTAATTGACCATAAAAATATCCAAACGGAGACTGTTTTATAATCTCCCTATAAAAATTCCCATTATTCATAAATAATCTCACCCCACATTCATTTTATTTTATATTTACAGATTATTCAATAAGATATAATTTGTATCTACATTTTAATTCAATATAAAAAGACATGGTCATCTAAAACAACTATGTTCTATAATTTAAATAAATATAATTTTAATTTACTATTCTATATATTCTGAATCTACTATTAAATAATATGATAATAAACTTTTTAATGATAAACTATGCAAAATGGCTCCTGTTAATACAGAAGCCATTTTGAAGATGTTAGATTATTTTTAAAGTTACTATTCTAATCTACTCTCCAAGTTATAATTCCTAATTTTAATTTTTCTAATTCTTTAAAAGCGCCTTCTTCCAGTCTTTTATGTACGTAATTACATATTTTTCTTTTTATATTACTTATTATATATTTATAAATTAATAATCTTATTACCTAAAGAATTTTTATTAATTAGATGACATGCTCCCATTGAGTCTTCCTTTATTTTTATTAACTTAGGTTTTTTGCATCTACATGTATCCATTACATAATCACACCTTGGATAAAATAAACACCCAAAATGTTTTTTTGATAAATCAGGAGGATTTCCCCTAATTGCTTTTAGTATTTTCTTTGCATTTTCAATTTTAGGAACAGACTCTAATAATCCTTTTGTATATGGATGGATTGGATTATTAAATACAGATGATATAAAACCATATTCAACGATTTCACCGGCATACATTACACCTATTCTATCAGCTAATTGACTTATAATTCCTAAATTGTGAGAAACAAATATTATGCTTATTCCAAAATCTTTTCTTAACTTATCTATTTCCTCTAGTATCTGAGCTTGCACTGTAACATCTAAAGCTGTTGTTGGTTCATCAGCAATTAATATTTTTGGTCTTAAAGCAATGGCCATAGCAATCATTACTCTCTGTCTCATTCCTCCACTAAGTTGAAAAGAATATTGATTCATTATTCTTTCAGGATCTGATAAATTTACCTTTTGTAGCATTTCACAAGCTATTTCATGTGCTTCCTTTTTAGATATATCTACATGAGTACGAATACTTTCTATAAACTGTTTTTTTATCTTTCTTATCGGATTTAAATTTGACATAGAATTTTGAGATATTATTCCAATATCTTTTCCACGAATTTTTCTTAACTCTTCTTTAGAAAGTAAAAGTAAATTTTTCCCTTCAAATAGAATTTCTCCACCTGTAATTTTTGCATTCTTTGGTAGTAATCCTAATATGGATAAAGCAGTGGTTGTTTTTCCACAACCACTTTCTCCAACTAATCCCAAAATTTCACCCTTTTCAAGTTCTAAATTAACATCATTAACCACTTTAAAAGACTCTCCAGAAGTTGAGAATTCTACGGATAGATTTTTTATTTTTAATACTTTATCTTCCATTTTATCTAGTCCTTCATATTTACTTCATTCTATCTACTTCTTGAGTTAGCATATAATACTCTATAGGAGATAACTTTAATCCTTTTACTTCTTTGTTTATAGCCATACTTGTTTTTGGATAAACTAAGAATATAAAGTCTGAATCATCTACTATAATCTGTTGCGCTTGTTGAGTGATATTATTTCTTTCATTTATGTCAAAAGTAGTTCTTAATTTTTCAATTAATTCATCTAATTTTTTGTTGCTATATTTTCCAAAATTGCTATCTGCACCTGTTTTAAATACAGAATCTAAGAAATATTGAGAATCTCCAGTAGGAGATGTATTCATACTATATACTGCTGCTTCAAAATTTCCTTTTTCTAACTCTTCGGTCATATTTTCTACATTTGTTATAGTCATTGAAATTCCTATTTTATTTAGTTGTCCTTGTATAGCTTCTAAAATAACTGGTAATTCTGGACGACTATTATAACATAAGCAGTTAAATTCTAATTTTTTACCATTCTTTTCTCTTATATTATTATCATTCATTATCCATCCTGATTCATTTAAAAGCTTATTAGCAGTATCTACATCATACTTATATGCATTTATTTTTTCACTTCCAAAAGGTAATATTGAAGGAAATGGTCCTATAGCTGAAATTCCTGAACCTTGCATTAGTTTTTGCACAATTTCATCTCTATCAAATCCCATATTTATAGCTCTTTTAACATTCTCATCCTTAAAAATTTCAGTATCTTCATTTAAGATAATCATATGTGTACGAAGTGTTGATTCGCTTAGTATTTCATATTTTTCATCTTTAGATAAAAACTCTATATTTTCAGAAGGAACATTATCTGCAATTTGGATTTCACCTGATTGTAAAGCCATCACTCTTGTATTACTATCTGGTATGTACTTAAAAGTAACCTTATCTAAATTAGACTTTTCTCCCCAATAATTTTCATTTTTAACAACAATAACTTGATTATCTTTAGCATACTCTTTTAGAGTAAATGGTCCTGTTAAAATGGGATTTTTGATAAAATCTTCATTATTTTCATCAGCAGCCTTAGCATCATGAATCGTAGTAAGAGGCATTGCTAATGAAGATATAAATGTTGGATTTGGTTTATTATTTTTTATAATAAGCTCATTTGCTTTTACATCTATTGAAGTAATATCTAAAAGACTTGCCATCATTTCATTCATTCTAATAGTTCTCTCTAAAGATATTTTTATATCTTCTCCTTTTACTTCTCTTCCATCATTAAATTTAACTCCATCTTTTATAATAATGCTCCAAGTTGTATCATCAATTTTATTCCATTCCTTAGCTATCCACGGTTCTATTTCCATTTTGTCATTTGTTTTAACAAGAGTTTCTCCTAACCCATATTTTACAGAATACCATCCATTCCAATCTACTGCTGGATCGATTCCTTTTGGTTGAAAACTACTACCACAAACTATTTCTTTAGTTTCTGAAGAATTTGTACTTTGACCTTGTTTACTTACTCCACATCCACACATTATCATCGAAATTACAGAAATAATGCATATTAATAGACTAATTTTTTTAGAAATATTTTTCATATCATAATCTCCTTTGTTTTTTATTTAAAAGCACCTATACAAAACATTGGACTATATTTATAGGCTATCTTTTCTTTTTCTGTATATATTTTGTTATTTATATCTGTATCAATTTCCACTTTTTTAAATCCACAATTAAGAAGTACTTTTTTGTCCCATATAGGACGTATCTCATAAGTTAAAGGAAGCTTTCTGGCTATATTTTCACACTCTTTTTTTTGTTCTTTTTTTACCTTTGGTTTATATCCCATATCTTCAAGTAATCTTTGAGTTTTATCATACTCTTCTTGAATAGTAGGATTTGACAATCTTAAATACCAATTAGCATCAAATATTAGTAATCTTCCTTCTTTTTTTATCAAACTATTCCATTTTTCATATGTACTTTCTGGATTTTTTAGAGTCCAAGTAAGATTTCTACACACAATTAAATCAAATTTTTCTCTAGGTAAATCTAAATTTTCAATATCACCTTCAATAAAGTTTATATTTACATCTGATATTTTTGCGTTTTCTTTTGCCTCCTGTATCATTTCATGTGAACAGTCAACAGCAGTTACATTATATCCTAGTTCACTCATTATAATGGCAAAAAAACCTGGTCCAGTTCCTAAATCTAAAGCTTCTATATTCTTCTTTTCGCCTACTCCCTTTTTAATTAACTCTTTCCATGCTTCTTTTTTAAAACTACAAAGTTCATCTCTTATTGACTCACTATATGTGTTAGCCCTATTGTCCCAATATTTTTTTATTATTTTTTCCATAATAACGTTTCCCCCTAATAATTATTTTGGATCAAGTAAATCTCTTAATCCATCTCCAAAAAGATTAAATGACATCACAACAACTAAAATACTTGCCCCTGGAAAAATCATAAGCCATGGAGCTATTTGCATATATGGTCTAGCATCATTAAGCATTGCACCCCACTCAGGAGTAGGTGGTTGAGCACCTAATCCAAGAAAAGATAATCCAGAAATTCTTAAAATTATTGAACCCATATCCAAAGTTGCTAAAATAATGATTTGAGAAATTATATTTGGAAGAATATGTTTTGTAATAATTTTAAAATCAGAATTTCCCATCACCCTAGCTGCTAAAACAAACTCTTGTTCTTTAATTGAAAGTACCATCCCCCTTATTATTCTTGCATAACCTACCCATTGTACAGAAGCTATAGCAATCATTAAATTAACAAGGCTTGGACCTAAAATTCCGGCAATAGCAATATCTAAAATAAGTCCTGGAAATGCCAATATTATGTCAATAGCTCTCATAATAACCTCATCAATAATCCCTCCAAAATATCCTGCTATTAATCCAATACTTATACCTATAGTTAAAATTATAAATAGTAAAATAAAAGAAGTCCCTAGTGAAATTCTTATTCCATAGATAAGTCTAGATAAAATACATCTTCCTAAATGATCTGTTCCCAATGGATATATGTTACCTGGCTGTTCTAACCTTTTGCTTAAATCTACTTCTATTGGGTTATTCGGAGCTATATAATTAGCAAATATACCCATGATAACTATAAGTAAAATAATTATTAGACCTATAAATGCTAGTTTATCATCTTTTATTTTTTTGTTTATTTTCATTCGTTACTCCCTTTTTGAATTGAAATCCTAGGATCTAAAAATTTGTATAAAATGTCTACAATTAAATTTACAAATACAAATATAATAGACATCCAAAGTACATATCCCTGAATAACAGGATAATCTCTAGTAAAAATAGCCTCTACTAAAAGTTGCCCAACACCAGGCCATGCAAAAATATTTTCGACTATAACAGTTCCTCCCAATAAATATCCAAAACTTATTCCTAATGAAGTAACAACTGGTAACAAAGCCTTTTTTAATGCATTATAATAAATCACTATAAATTCTCTTATTCCTCTAGCTCTAGCAGACAATATGAAGTCTTCTCCTAAAACTTCTAACATACTCCCTCTCAACAGTCTTGCATATGTAGAAGCCATGCCTAGAGCAAGTGTTAATGCAGGTAATAATAAATGCTTTAAGGTTCCTCTACCCATTACAGGAAATATAGATAATTTTACAGATAAAAAATAAATTAATATTAACCCTAACCAATATGAAGGCATTGATGAACCTATAAATGCAAAGCATCTGCTTAAATTATCTATCCATGTATTCTTATAGATAGCAGAAAAAATTCCTAAAGGAAATGAAATAATAATCGTTAAAATGTAAGAAAAAATAGCTAATTCAAAAGTAGCAGGAAGTCTAGAAGTAATCTCTTGCAAAACTGGTTGTTTCGTATAAAATGAATTACCTAAATCTCCATTCAATACATTCAAAAACCATCTAACATATTGTTTTATGATTGGATCATTTATTTTTAATTGTTCTCTTAAATGTTGAATAGCTTCTTTTGTAGGTTCAATTCCATTCTCTCTTAAAATAATCTCAGCAGGATCCCCTGGGGCTATCTGACTGAGTCCAAATGTAATAATAGAAACTCCTATTATTACTGGAATTAAATAAATCATCCGTCTAAATATGTATTTTCCCAATATCCCCCTCCTCATTGTAAATTTAATTTAAAATATAAAAAGCCCATCATCTCCTTGTTCATCAAGGAGATAATGGGCTTTCATAGCCAATACATTATAATTAATTTTTCAATCTCCTTGTTCATCAAGGAGATAATTAACTTTCATAGCCAATATATTATAATTAATTTTTCACATACCATAAAAAACTTATATTTTAGTTATATCATGTGGAAAAATTTACATATTTCATTTAGATTGTACATCTTTTATATTTTTTTGTCAATATTCTTATATCATATCTAGTTTTTATTTTCCGCCTTTTATTTATCTATTCATTACATCTGTTTAAAGCACAGTTATCAAACTTAAAGTTTAATACATAGTCCGTTAAACCTGCTGAGTATTCGGATAGCGTTAGACTTTGTTTTCGATGAAAACTCGTCTATTCTTAACAAGCCTACAATGAACTTTCACCGTCAAGTTGTTGCCCATGCCAGAAACACCATACTAAAAAGGAAGTGTTTCCACTTCCTTTTTAGTTAAAATTTTTCTCTTTTTATATAGTGAGTATGAAGCAGCTTATGACTTAATGACCCATTTGGCTGTCCTAAAAACTCATCATATATCTTTATTATACATGGGTTTTTGTGTGATTTTCTAATAGGCAAGGATTTATCCTCATCATATATAGCTTTTGCTCTTTCTTTTTTTATATCTATTTTCTCTCTTATCTTTGAATCAACTATTGGCTGACCTCCTCCAGTTACACATCCTCCTGGACATGACATAACTTCAATAAAGTCATAGTGTTTCTCGCCTTTTTTTATTAATTCTAATACTTTTCTAGCATTACCTAAACCGTGTACAACAGCAGTTTTAATAATTCTACCATCAGGTAATTCTACTGAAGCTTCTTTTATTCCATCTAATCCTCTAACAACTGTATACTCTATTTGATCAATTTCCTTTTGACCTACTATTTCAAATATAGTTCTTAAAGCAGCTTCTGCAACTCCTCCAGTAGCTCCAAATATAACACCTGCACCAGTAGACTCTCCTAATGGGTCATCAAATTTTTCATCATTTAAATTTACAAAGTCAATAGCTACTTCTTTTATCATTTGTGCTAACTCTCTTGTAGTTAATACATAATCTACATCATTCATTCCATCATTAGATAATTCTTCTCTTTCCCCTTCAAATTTTTTACCAATACAAGGCATAATAGAAACTACAACTATATCTTTAGGATCTATTTTCATCTTATCTGCAAAATAACTTTTAATTAATGCTCCTTGCATTTCACTAGGTGACTTGCAAGTAGATAAATTATCAATCATATCTGGATAATTATGTTCTACAAATTTTACCCATCCAGGACAACATGATGTCATAAGAGGAAGTACTCCACCCTTACTTAATCTATTTAACAATTCTGTTCCTTCCTCCATTATTGTAAGGTCAGCCGCAAAATCTGTATCAAATACTTTATTAAAACCTAATTTTCTTAATGCCGTAACCATTTTACCCGTAACTCTACTACCAATAGGCATACCAAATTCTTCGCCTAACGCTATCCTTACTGCTGGTGCAGTTTGAACAACTACATACTTATTAGGATTTTCAATAGCTTTCCAAACATCTTTTATGCTTTCTTTTTCATGTAACGCTCCTACAGGACAAGCCATTATACATTGACCACAGTTAACACATACAGAATCTTCTATAGGTCTTTCATACGCTGTCCCTATATTTGTATCAAATCCTCTTTGTGAAAAATTAATAGCATTTACACTTTGAATATTTTTACAAGTTGCTATACATCTACCACAAAGAATACATTTTTCTGGGTCTCTTACTAGCGAATAAGAAGAATCCGTTTTTACATTGCTCTTTTCTCCGTTGTATCTAATATCTCTAATGTTTAATTCCTTTGCTATTCTTTGTAAATCACAGTTTTCACTTCTAATACAAGTAGTACATTCTCTCTTATGGTTTGATAACAATAATTCCACTACCATTTTTCTTACTTCTCTTACAGATTCAGTATTTGTTTTTACAACCATATCATTTTCAGCAACAAGTGTACATGATGCTATTAATTTTTGACCTACTTCTACTACACAAACTCTACAGCTAGCAACTTCATTAATTTCTTTTAAATAGCATAAGGTAGGTATCTTAATTCCTACTAGTTTTGCTGCTTCAAGTACCGTTGTTCCTTTAGGAACTTCTACATTTATTCCATCTATATTCAATCTCACCATTTCCATAATACTCACCTCTCATTCCCATAAATTAAATTTTAACAATAGCTTTAAATCTGCATACATGCATACACATTCCACATTTTACACATAAATCGCTATCTATTACATGAGTTTCTTGTAGCTTTCCACTAATAGCACCAATATTACAATTTCGCGTACATAGTCCGCATCCTTTACATTTATCTTCTAAAATAACGTATTTTACAAGAGGTCTACAAACCTTCGCTGGACATTTTTTGTTTTCAATATGAGCAATATATTCTTCTTTAAAGTAATTTAAAGTTGAAAGTATAGGATTTGGAGCAGTTTGACCAAGACCGCATAAAGATCCCTTTTTAATTCCTGATGCTAACTCTTCAAGCTTACCTATATCTTCACTTTCTGCTTTTCCCTTTGTAATATCTTCTAAAATTTCAAGCAATCTTTTAGTTCCTATTCTACAAGGAGTACATTTCCCACAAGACTCATCCTTAGTAAAATCCAAGAAAAATCTTGCTACATCTACCATACAGTTATCTTCATCCATAACTATCATTCCACCAGAACCCATCATTGAGCCAAGGGCAGTTAATGTATCATATTCAATAGGTGTGTCAATATGTTTTTCTGGAATACATCCTCCTGAAGGTCCTCCTGTTTGAACTGCTTTAAATTCCTTTCCATTTGGTATGCCTCCGCCTATATCAAATATAGCTTCTTTTAATGTAGTTCCCATAGGAATTTCTATAAGTCCTGTATTAGTAATTTTACCTCCTAGAGCAAAAACCTTTGTTCCTGAACTTTTTGGTGTTCCTATGCTTTTAAACCAATCTGACCCTTTTAAAATAATAGGTACTATATTAGCAAAAGTCTCTACATTATTTATAACAGTAGGTTTACCCCAAAGTCCACTTACTGCTGGAAATGGTGGTTTTGGCATTGGCATTCCTCTTTTACCTTCAATAGACTGCATAAGGGCAGTTTCTTCTCCACATACAAAAGCACCTGCTCCAAGTCTTATTTCTATATCAAATTTAAATCCTGTTCCCAAAATATCTTCTCCAAGTAAACCGTACTCTATAGCTTGGTTTATAGCCATTTCAAGTCTTTCAACAGCTAAAGGGTATTCTGCTCTAACATATATAAATCCCTTATTTGATCCAATGGCGTACCCACCTATAGTCATTGCTTCTATTAATGAATGAGGATCTCCTTCAAGAACAGATCTATCCATAAATGCACCTGGATCTCCTTCATCTGCATTACAAATTATATATTTTTCATCATTATTCTGTGATGCTGCAAAGGACCACTTAACACCTGTTGGGAAACCTCCTCCCCCTCTACCTCTTAACCCTGATTCTTTAATAACATTTATAACATCCGATGGCTTCATTGAAGTTAATACCTTTTCAAGTGCCATGTATCCATCAAAAGCTATATATTCATCTATATTTTCTGGATCAATAATTCCACAATTTCTTAAAGCTATTCTCATTTGCTTTTTGAAAAAGTCTAACTCATTTAAATTTCTTATTTTACCTTCTCCCTCACCTGTTTTGTAAGCAAGTCTTTCAAGTATTTCATTATGGATAAAATGAGATTCTACTAATTCTTTAATATCATTAGCACCTACATTACGGTATAAAACACCCTCTGGATAAATTACAACTATAGGCCCTAACTCACAAAGTCCCAAACATCCTGTTTTTAGTACTTCAATTTCATGATTTAATTTATGTCTTCTTATTTCTGATTTAAGATTTCTATAAATATCTGCTGATTGTGGAGAAGTACATCCTGTTCCTCCACAGACAAGTACTTGAGAACGGTAAACTTCCATATTTATCCCCCTTTAATCATTTTCTAATGTATAATCATTGAGAATTTTACCTTTAATTACATGCATTATATATTCGTCTCTGATGACCCCTGTAAGTACATGACTAGCTACTACTCTACGTCCTTTATACGGTGACATGTTAACGTATGTAACCTTTTCTTCCCCTGGTCTTATAACTTCAACAATTGGCTCTAATTTGCATACACCTATACATCCTGTCTTAGCAACTATTACATTAGTCAATCCTAGCTTGTTAATTTCATCTAATATAGCTTCATAAACTTCTTGCGCTCCTGCCGCTATTCCACAAGTAGACATACCTACTACGATTCTAGTATTTTTTCTGTTCATACCCTGATTTACTCTATCAAAAGTATTTTTTCTTATTTCTTCAAGGTTTTGTATAGTTTTCATTACTTTCCCCCCAATTAAGTGCCATAATATCTAATTATTTGTATTCTTCAACTATTCTAATTACATCATCTGGAATTAATCTTCCATATACCTTATCATCTACCATAAGAATTGGAGCTAGCCCACATCCTCCTAGGCATCTAGCGGCTTCTATAGTAAATTTTCCATCTTTAGTTGTCTTTCCAACTTCTACATCTAATACACTGCATAATCTATCTAAAATATCCTGCGCTCCTTTTACATAACACGCTGTACCTAAACAAACCTTAATTATATGTTCACCTTTTGGTTCTAAAGTAAATTGTGAATAAAATGTTGCAACTCCATAAATTTCAGACATAGAAATATCTAATTCTTCTGAAGCTATTTTTAAAGCTTCCTCTGGTAAATATCCAAATATAATTTGTATTTCATGAAGTATAGGAATTAATCCACCTTTTATATCTTTATTTTTTTTGATAATTTCCTTTACTTTTTCAATTCTTATGTCTTCTCCTCCACAATTACAACAAACTTTCTCATGGCCCAACAAAATCCCCTCCTTAATGTTTAATTTTTTTAGACAAACATTAATTTTACTAAATATAGTTAAATATAAATTTATATTTATGAAATAATATGCAAAATTTTTAACTAACATTCTAACTTGTTAAAGTATTGTTTAATAAAAAAAAGATTACTTAAAGTAATCTTTTGATGGTTTATAAATCCTTTTAATTATATATCTTTCAAACATTTATTAATACTTTCAATAGTATAATTAACCTCATCTATTATATTAAAATGACTAAAACTAAATCTTATTGTACCATTTGGAAAAGTTTTTAACGTCTTATGTGCTGAAGGTGCACAATGAAGTCCACATCTTGTCATAATTCCAAAATCTTTATATAATTTATAGGATATATCTGCATTATCGTGCTGTTTAAGATCTATAGATGCTAAAGCTGTTCTTCCTTGTATATTATCTTTACCTATCAGTCTTACATTTTCTATGTTCTTGATTTCTTTTAAAAACATGTCCAAAAGATATAATTCTTTTTCTCTTATATAATCTATTCCTTCTTTAAACAGATATTTTAAAGATGCATTCAAACCATAAATACCAGGAATATTTAAAGTTCCTGCTTCAAATTTATCTGGCATATAAACTGGATGAACTTCATGTTCTGATAAACTTCCTGTTCCACCATCTATAAAAGTAGATATTTCATTAACCAATCTATCATTTATAACAAATCCACCTATTCCCTGAGGACCCAAAAGTGATTTATGTCCCGTAAAAGCTATCGCATCTGCATTAAGCTTATTATAGTCTATATTTAAAAAACCAGCTGTTTGAGCAGTATCTATAATAAAAAATATATCATTTTCTTTGCAAATTTTTCCTACTTCTTCAAGATTTAATATTGTTCCACATACATTTGATGCATGTGTCATTACAACAGCTTTTGTATTTGATTTTATGTATTTTTTAAAATCTTGAGGGTCTAACTCTCCATATTCATTACAATGCACCCTAGAAAATTCTACTCCTTTTTTTACTAAAGAATTAATAGGTCTCATAACTGCATTATGTTCCATAGATGACACAACAACATGGTCTCCTTGTTTAAGTAAGCCCTTTATTAATACATTCAAACTTTCTGTAATATTTTTTGTAAAAACTACATTTTCTTCTTTATTAAAATTAAATAATTCACAAATTAATTCTCTAGTTTCAAATACTATATTTTCAGCTTCAAAAGAAGAATTGTAGACTCCTCGATTAACATTACACCCTACATTATTTAAATAATTTACCATACTTTCAATAACACCTGGTGCTTTTGGAAAAGAAGTTGCTCCATTATCTAAATATACTTCGGCCATTCATATCCCCCCTACCATTAAATACCAATATTATCATTAAATTTTATTTTATACTAATTTTCATTTATATAGTAATACAAAAAACCTATAATGGCATATGCTATTATAGGTTTTTTGTATTTAACTTTTTTTGTATATTTTGGTAAATTAAATATGTATTATTGTTATATATATAACATACGTATAACAATTTATTATTATAGGAGGTGTATTATTTTAATGGAAACTAAAAAAGGAATTATATTTACAGGTGCCATTGTCGGTATTATTTCAGTGTTGTTAGTTAAACTTGGAAACCCTATAAATATGGGATTCTGTGTAGCATGTTTTATACGAGACATATCAGGTGGATTAGGATTTCACAGAGCAGAAGTTGTTCAATATTTAAGACCCGAAGTAATGGGATTGGTTTTAGGTGCATTTATAATGGCTATTTCAAGAAAAGAATTTAATGTAAAAGGGGGATCTTCTCCATTTATTAGATTTACTCTTGGTATTGTTTTAATGATTGGAGCTTTAATGTTTTTAGGTTGTCCGCTTAGAATGGTTTTAAGACTTGGTGGTGGAGATTTAAATGCTATTGTTGGGATTGCAGGCTTTGCTTTCGGTATAGTTTTAGGTATATTCTTCTTAAACAAAGGTTTTACACTTAAAAGAAATTATAAAATGCCTAAATCTGAAGGATATATTTTCCCATTAATAAACATAGCTTTAATATTCTTACTAGTATCAGCACCCACTTTTATTTTCTTTAGTGCAAAAGGCCCAGGTTCTATGCATGCTCCAATTATTATATCATTAGTTTCTGGACTAGTAGTTGGTATCCTTGCCCAAAGAACAAGACTTTGTATGGTTGGTGGAATAAGAGATTTAATATTATTTAAAGATACATATTTAATATCTGGTTTTATCTCTATATTATTATTTACATTAATAGGTAATATAGCTTTAGGTTACTTTAACATTGGATTTGAAGCTCAACCTATTGCTCACTCTGATGGTTTATGGAACTTTTTAGGAATGACTTTAGTTGGATGGGCTAGTGTCTTACTTGGTGGATGTCCTTTAAGACAACTAATATTATCTGGTGAGGGTAATACGGATTCAGTAATTACAGTTATAGGAATGCTTGTGGGAGCTGCAATTTGTCATAACTTTGGTTTAGCTTCAAGTCCTGAAGGTCCTTCTTCTAATGGACAAATAGCTGTTATAGTTTGCCTTGTAGTTGTTGGCTTAATATCTTATTTAAACTCTGAAATGGTTACTTCTAAAACTAAAACGAAAGGAGTTGCTTAAAATTGAGTAAAATTGATGTAAGAGGAATGTCTTGTCCTCAGCCTGTTCTTATGACAAAAAATGCAATACAATCTAATCCTGAGAGTGTTCAAATAATTGCTGATGATAATACTGCTGTAAATAATATATCAAGATTTTTAGAATATGAAGGATATAAATATGAAATAAAAGAAATGGATGAAGATTATATAATATCTGCTAAAAAATAAAGCGAGGAAATATAATGAAAGAATACATAGCAATATTTTTTACACACTCAGGAGCTATTAAGTTCAACAGATTTTGCAAAAAAAATTATATAATCTGCGAACTTATGCCTGTACCTAGAAAATTAAGTTCTAATTGCGGTATATGCGCTAAACTTTCTTATAATGATAATTTAGAAAATATAATTTCTGAGGAAATTGAAAAAATATATCAAGTAAGTGATAAAAATTATATTTTATCTTATGAAGAATAAAAAGTATAATCTTTAAATACCTAATATTACTGGAAATAATAAATTCCAGTAATATTTTTTTATTTCAACTACATCTTCCATCGTCTTACACTTTTTAGTTTCTTCTTAATAGTTAATGCCTAGAACAGTTAAATTTTTCATTTTTAAAGCCTACATGTTTTATATAAATATTAAACCCTTCTATTTATAACAATTTTTATTTATATTCATATAATTATATTAGTTTCCCACTAATATTAAATAATAAGGATGTGTTTTTATGTTTTATAATCACCGTCAATCTATAGATACTCCATTACCTCCTTGTTTAAATTCTCAATATTCATTTATTAGAATATTTAATGCTTTAATTGAATCAGAAGCTTTAGATGTATATATAAATAATGAATTTTTATTAGCTAAAGGTTTAAAAGCATTACAAATTAGCTCTTATGTACCTGCACGTGGAGAAAAATATAGTATTCAAGTTTATTTGGCTAATACTAAAGATAATCCTATTCTTGAAGTTAATGATGTACAGATGATAGGAGGTCAATTAATGACCCTTGCAATTACAGGAGATTCAAATAATTTAAAACTAGTACCTATAATAGATAATGTTGAAAAAAAAACAACACCTAATAAATCAGTTGTTAGATTTTATAATTTAACTCCAAATCCACTAATATTTCTTATGGCATTAGATGGATATAAATTAGGCAGACAAGTAGAAAGTAACAACGGAAGTGAATATATAGATATTCTTATAGGAAATTATATATTAGAAGTTTTTGCATCAGATGAAATTGGTCAAATATTAAGTAAAAACGTTAAGATGAATGCAGATAAAATATATACATTATATTGTGTTGGAACTTCAAGTCCAGAATTAAAAAAATTTAGTTTAGGATATAATTTTGAGATCGTTCAGGCAATAGATGGAAATACTATTATTGAAAAATGTACTTTTGAATAACATTTTTTATTTGATTACTAATAACAACTTAAGGTTATATTCATATAATTATATTAGCTTTGTACTAATATTAAATAATAAGGATGTGTTTTCATGTTTTATAATCACCGTCAATTTACAGATTCACCATTACCTACTTGTTTAAATTCTCAGTATTCATTTATTAGAATATTTAATGCTTTAATT
>NZ_DATIRC010000133.1:0-3920 GCF_035470145.1 Romboutsia sp. | reverse complement strand
AATATATTTCAATGGTATAGAGGGGTTCAGAACGGTTAAACTCTACCATGAAACTCTTTACAATATTTTATATAATTATCAACGAGGATTTTTTCTTATGATTTTAGGATAAGGAATGATGAACCGTATCACAAGTAAGTGATACGGTTTTTCATTATTCAAAAATAGTAAAAACTATTAATAGACTTATAACAAAAACTATATAGAAATTTTATTGATTGAATTTTTGTATGGCTATAATTGAAATAATAATATAAATGATGGAGACTTTATGCTTGAAAATTGACTTTAGTATAATATAGTGATATAATTTTGTTAAAATTTGTAAAAAATAATACATGTATAGATTGTGGGGGACAAAAAATGGCATATAAATTGTCGGATGATTTACTAACAGGGAACATGCAAATTGATACAGAACATAAAGAACTGATAAAAGCAATTAATAATTTATTAGAAGCTTGTAGCGTAGGAAAGGGTAGAACTGAAGTAGAAAAGACAGTAAAATTTTTATCTTCTTATACAAAAACACATTTTGCTCATGAAGAAGCTTTACAAATGAGATATAACTACCCTGATTACAAAAATCATAAAAAGGACCATCAACACTTTATAGAAACTGTTGAAAGTATACATAAAAAACTTTTATCAAATGGACAAAGTATTGTGTTGGTTGGGGAAGTTAATAGTAAAGTTGCTAACTGGATAATTAACCATATAAAAAGAGAAGATGTTAAGGTGGCAGAACATATAAGAAATAATTCTAAATAATTAAATAAAAATAGATAGTATGTAAATAAAAACTACCTCTATACCAGAAAATAAAAGACTCCTTATGATTATGTTTGTATGAAACCTACATTTTATCATAAAGAGTCTTTTGTTTTTCTAATATATTGTGATTAATTATACAATTTAAGAATTTAGTTATAAATATACTTTAAAATATTCTTAAACAAGATAATAATTATTTTTTAAATATACCAAACGGCTTTCCAACTGGTAAAAATACTCTTCCAAAGTGAGTATTTAATACAGCAGCAGCAGAACCATAGAATGATACTATTGCTATTGATAATTCAGAATATGCTGCAAATTGATGACTAGCATGCTCCGCTATACCAAATGAAGTCAATGTTAACCCTATAAATAAAAAGTCTATAAGTACAAATATTATAAATAATACCTTATGAGTTTCCATTGCCCCTATAGTCATAAATAATGAGAATATTAAATATCCTAAGTAAGCAAATCCTAATTGTTTAGTATCAGCAGCTGCTGCCAATTCAGGACCAAATACTCCATTTTGTATTAACCATGTAAATCCAATTGCAGACCAGAAAAATGCAAAACCACCAAAAGCAGTAGCTCCAAATGTATTGTTGTGCTTGAAGTCATTTATACAGGCAAATAATTGAGCAGTAGCTCCTAAAAATATTGCCCATGGTAAAATTAATGATACCCCTGAAGTTATTCCTAGTTTTTGAGATGATGCAACTAATGTGATCATTGCTAGTCCAAAAAGTCCTAATGCTGAAGGGTCAGCTGTTACAACTTTTACTTTTGTTTCATTTGTCATTGTTAGTCCTCCTATAAGTCTAAATACTACATAAATAAGTATTATGTATACATAATACTTATTTATAATATCACAAACTTTCTTATAAGTATATAAGAAAATTTATAAATAGATAAGATAGTAGGAGAATTTTATTTAGGCTTAAATAAATCGGATAATTCCCTTCTTATGTGAGAGTTAATGTCATAGCAGCCGTAAGATAGTATCTCCATTCTTGATTTATGGAAAATGATTTCTTATAGCTATTTTTGTATGAATCGTTACATTACCCCTATATGAGAGAATCTTTAAAGAGGAAATGAATATTTGTTAAGGGTGAGGTGAATATTAAATATGAAGAAATTAATACAAGGAGTATACTATGACAAGAGAAATTATAGGAGTAGTTTTTAGGAGCATCTTTACTTATATTATTCTATTAGTCTTGGGAAGAATAATTGGAAGAAAATTGATATCAAAGATAACGTTTTTTGATTTTATAGTTGGAATTACCCTTGGGTCTATTTCAGTAAGAATAGCATTAGGTTCACAAGAATCACCATTTTTAGCTACAATTTCAGCAATTGTTATTACTATATTGGTTGTTATTACAGATTATTTAGATATTAAAAGTATTAATTTCAGAAAATTAGTTGATGGTGAGCCGATTATACTAATAAGCAATGGTAAACTATTAGATTATAATTTAAAAAAAGTAAAGATTACTATAAATAAGTTAATGATGCAATTAAGAGAAAAAGACGTATTTAATATAGATGATGTAGCACTTGCAGCCGTAGAGAGTGATGGAGAATTGACTGTATTACTAAAAGTGAATAAACAACCAATAACAACTGGCGACTTAAATATTTCAACAAACTATAATGGATTAACCAGGGATATAATTATTGATGGTAAAATAATGTACAATAATTTAAAATGCACTAATCATGATGAGCAATGGCTTAGAGAACAACTCAAGACTCATAATGTTTGTAATGTAGAGGAAGTTTTCTATGCTGGTTTAAATGCTGCAGGGATTTTGTATGTTTCAACAAAAACAAAGCAATGAAAAATAGATATTGAACCCAAAAACAACTTATCATTTAAAATGTTAAATAAGCAAAATCCACCAAAAGTATTGTCATTTTATTATGATAATACTTTTTTAGTACATAATAAATCAATCAATAAAAAGGTTCTTAGATAATATCTAAAAACCTAATCTTTCTAAAATTAATAATAAATATATTATTTGTATCAGCATCAAATAAGCTATCTTCTTCTTTAAAAAAAGTTAGTAGCATTCTTAGTTTTTAATTTTTTAGAAACTTTCCTACTGTCAAAATTATATTGAGGTAATAATAATCCTTTATAAATAACTTCAAATTCAGAATTTATTAAACTTGCTAAGGTTTCAATTACACCTAAAGTATCAGCATTTGCTATGCCTACAATTCTTTGCTGTATAAGAAGTTGGTATGCATCATTATAAACTTGTTTTATTGGATAAATTGCATTAGGAGAATCTACATATGGTTCATAATTAGGTTTAACGGCTCCTTTGGGTGTATATATTTGTTCTAAATATTCTTTTGGTCGTGAGGATATATCTATAGAATATTTTTTATCATCGCAATTTACGTGTACTTTATAATTATCTTTATATTTAGCTGTACAAGGATTATTTTGATTAACTAGGTCTTGATTAAATATTTCTATTAGCCTTTTATCTTCATATTTGTAAATAACTGCAATTTCAAATCCACCAGAGCCACCAAATGCACCTCTTACCATAATTTCTGATTTATTATCTCCAGTAAAATCACCTACAAAAAGTTGCATGCTATATCCACTATATGGAAAATTTATTGATATAGGTTCTCCATTTTCTGGATTTAGAACAAGTTCTATATTATCTGCATATGGGATATCTTTGAATGGGTATACTCCTACAAGTGTTACTTTATCTTTTGAGTACTCATCTGTTATATTACCTGAATTGACATCTATAATGACTTTTTTAGTATTATCTGCCATATTACTTTCCACCCCTTGTATATTAAATTTTTGCAACTATATTATTTTATGATATTTATAAAATTAGTGTTAACATAAAAAATATACACATCATAGGTTTATAGAGATATAATAAATATTAAGTTTTATAAAAATTATTTTATTGAAAAGGTAGGAGATAATGAGGGAGATAATAACATATTCATTATGCAAATATGATGAGAATTCGGATAAATATTATGAAGAAGTATCAATTTTTACTGATGAAGTAATAAGTGAAATGTTTAATTCTACTGATGTATGCGCAAAAGATTTTCAAGATTTTATAGTTAAAAATCATATA
>NZ_DATIRC010000132.1:0-1772 GCF_035470145.1 Romboutsia sp. | reverse complement strand
ATAACCTTGAATGTTTAGCGTCATATCAGTTTGGCGTGAATGTAGGTGAAAAATTATTAGAAAATACAACTATCAAGGATAAGTATCAATGGTATAAGATAATTGAAAATGGGAAACAGATTGGTATGATGACTGAAAAACGAGGTTTTATTTCACTTACTAGTTTTGGTGGTAAAAAAATTCAATCGATGAATAGTTATTGGGTTGAGATATTTGATGATTTTGATTTGAAAGGATCGGTTTTTGCACCTGGTGTTAAAAATGCTGATGAGCAAGTAAGAATTGGTGATGAAGTAGTTGTGTTAAGGAACAAGAAACTTGCAGGTGTTGGTGTTGCTATGATGAATGGTTATGATATGGTACAGTTAAAATATGGTGAGGCAGTTAAAATGAGACATCGAATTTAAAAACGCTTTAGTCGTTCATCTTTTCCACAGAATGGGCAAGAAAAAATATGTAGATCATTATAAAGTTCTGATCCTTCAGCCCAAATAGTTATACCTTCCCCGCAGGATGTACATTTAAAGCTTGCTTTGACTGATTTTTTTTCAGGTATTTCTTCTATGCAACTTTTTGGTTTTGGTGAGATAATTCCAACTATTCCACAATCAGGGCAGGTCATTTTTACAGGTTTTTCATCGTTGCTTTTTGATTTTTTTAATGCAAAAATACCTTTGCATGTTGGACATTTGAAATGAAAAAGACCACCTTTAAGTGATTTTTCAAATTCTTTAACATTTGCTTGAGTTTTAGGTTTTTTTGTTTTTTTAATAACGATTACGAGTATTGTTAGTAGAACTGTTATTAGAAATGTACCAACAAGTATTAGCTGCCAACCTTTATCAAAATATGAATTATAAATAGCAAAAATAAAGATCCATAAAAAAAGGATCCCGAGTAAAATATAAGGACCTTTTGTCTCTATCCATCTCATCTCCTACCACCTTTTTTTACTTCTCAATAAAATAAATACCTAAATTATATTAAAGTTTTTTTACTATTTTTTTAATTATTGTTTAAAAAAGGTTAGATGTAAAAGTTTAAGTTTTATAGTTAATCTTTGTAAAATATTTTAATCTGTATAAAAGTTGGTAATTTTTATATTATATAAGTATATACTAGAAAGACTAAAGATGAAACCAAAAATACACAAATCAAGTTTTGTACATGAAACAGCAGTAATAATAGGTAACGTGGAAATAGGAAAAAACTGTGGTATTTTCCCTAATGCCGTGATACGAGGTGATCAAAATAAAATAGTGATAGGGGATGGATCAAATGTTCAAGATTGCTGTGTAATTCATTGCGACGCAGAACATGATGTTAAAATTGGTAGAAATGTTTCAATTGGACACTGTGCAATGGTTCATGGAGCAACAGTTGAAGATAATGTATTGATTGGAATTCATTCTACAATTTTAAACGGAGCGGTAATCAAGCAAGGTTCAATTATTGGAGCTAATGCTCTTGTTAAATCAGATATGGAAGTTCCTGAAAATAGTTTGGTTCTAGGAATACCCGGAAAAATTATCAAAGAAGATAAAGAATTTAGAGAAATGGCCATTAGAAATGCAGATGTTTATAGAAAAATTGCAAAAAGGCATAAAAAAGGTGAATTTAATTGATAAAATTATTAATAAATATTGAAGTCTTATGTTAATCTAATATACACTATTTTAGTAGCATAGATAGTTAGTTTTTATTTTTTTAATTTTTAGAAAGAAAAAAAAATTTAAAAAAAAGAGAAATATTTTTAAATTATATTAATAGAG
>NZ_DATIRC010000131.1:0-1590 GCF_035470145.1 Romboutsia sp. | reverse complement strand
TTTTATCTGGTTCAATTAAGAAATACGATATAATCCCAAGTATAAGCGGCACAGCTGCAAAGAAAAGAATAGCTGCTTTAAGACCTTCTAAGCCACTACCTAAACCTGAAAATATACCTAGTGCAGCGAATGATACAATTGTGTCAATTAAACCACGACCTGCTTCTAACATTCCGAACATTCTACCCTGTTCTTCTTCTGTACCAAGCAGACGAACTGTTTTGAGCATAGTTGGCCAAAACATCATATCGGCACAAATAGCCAATAAACAGTAAATTAATAAAAACATATTGTAAGATGGAAATGTAGATAATCCCAAACCAAGTAATCCTACCCCTATTAATGATATTGGAATCATGATTTTTTTTGAAATACGGTCAGTTAAATAGATTGCAGCAAGAAATCCAAAAGTTGAAACTATACCAGAAACACTCATAGCTGTACCAATTTGTGTGTGTGAAAGACCCATTAGTTCTTGCATCGGAACATAAAAGGCGTTTTTCAAAGCTCCTAGTTTATAAATAGTACCAGCTCCAAGTATTAGCGTTCCAAATGAAAGCCATTTTCTTGAATTTTGTTTTGATTGTTTCATATTCTCCCTCCTAATTTAATTGAATTTTCAGATAAAATATTTTTGTTATACCTTAACTGTATATGCATTCCTGTGCAATGTAAAGTTTTTTGTGTGTATTTTTGTGTATTTTTGTGTTCCTTTATTTTTTGTAATAATTTTATATATGTAAACATATATATGTTCTGAAATCAAGTTGAAAATAAGGCAACTTGTAACAAAAAAATTATATCTGTGGTTGGATCCATTCTTAAGTTTCTTTCAGTTGAATTATTTAAAAATAAAAGCCGTTGCATTCACAACGGCTTTACACACTTATCTTATTAATTTTTTATATTTTATATTATTGCCATGCATGTTTTCCATTTTTCTTCTATAGTAACAATAAGAAAATTAAATATAAGATATATTATCTAATTTAAACCTAATATTATCTTTGTGTATTTTCTCAAAACTTGCTTTTTCAGCTTCTTTTCTTAAATTTTCATCTATACCCCATTCTTCATTGTTAGGTTTTATATGAAAAACTTTACCTGATAATCCTTTTGCCCTATATTTGCTTCGAAGCTCAATGGTAGATTAATAAATAGTGGTTTTGTTACAGCCTTTAACCCAAAATGTACTTTTCATAAATTTTAATAGTAGAGACAAACTTATTATTGTCCCCACCCAAATGGAGAGATTGTATTATATCCTTTAATCATTGTACGTTCTCCCTTTAATTGATAGTAGTCTTCTTTATATATATTAAACATACACAAATCAATTGGAGTAACTTCTGAAGCATTTATATTTGCAATAGCTCCACTTTCTTCAAGAGCTGCAGTAGCTAATTCTGAGCAAAATACTTTTGAAATATCTTCTATATTATACGTAAATTTTTTTAATAAGCAAAATGGGAATTTATCAAAAATATCAATGGCTGATTT
Source organism: Romboutsia sp. (assembly GCF_035470145.1). GTDB lineage: Bacteria > Bacillota > Clostridia > Peptostreptococcales > Peptostreptococcaceae > Romboutsia_D. Next base: position 90 of record NZ_DATIRC010000131.1, on the reverse strand, counting down.
AATTGCTTCGGGTATATCATATTTTTTACTTTGTTGTTGTAATATAAAATCATAATATTTTTTAATATTCATTTTTGTTCTTATACTTTC
>NZ_DATIRC010000130.1:0-4949 GCF_035470145.1 Romboutsia sp. | reverse complement strand
GATATAAAACTATACCGATTCCTAAAGTTATTGGTGCTAACCCCTCTAAATTAAAACTAACTAATTGAGCTGTAACTGTTGTTCCAATATTCGCTCCCATTATGACACCAATAGCCTGAGAAAGTTTCATTATTCCAGCATTTACAAATCCAACTATCATTACAGTCGTTGCACTTGAACTTTGTATAATAGCAGTAACTATTGCTCCAACTGAAACTCCCATTATTATATTACTAGTTAGAAGTTCTACTATTTTTTTTAATTTATCTCCTGCCGATTTTTGCAATCCATCTCCCATAAGACTCATTCCATATAAAAAAAGTCCTAATCCTCCAATAAGACTTATCGCTATGTCCAAGTTAACTCCTCCTTTGGGATTTAAATTCTCTAGACATATGATTATCTATTTTTATATTTATAATTCATTAATAATTTTAAATTTACAACATCTATTAGCTTAGAATATTAACTATTCATTTTGGTTAAATTATTATTGCTCGATAAATTTTTATTTAGGAGGAATCTATGCCAAAGAATAAAGGTTTAAAAAAACCACAACAATCTAAAAATGTAGCTAGTTCAAGCTTAGAAATTGCAGAAGAACTTAATATTGATCCACGATTAAGACCTGCTAAAACTGGCTCTGTTAGCCAAAATACAGCTAAACCTATAAAACCACGCAAAAAATAATAATTAATCATCAAAGTTTAAGCTAAAAAAATTAATTGGCACGTTAATTAACTCCGTACTTAGCAAAAAAAATAGACTTGAGTTTAAAAACTCAGGTCTATTTAATATATAAAATTTATTTAGTTTTTTACTATATCCCTCGATAAAATTCACTTTAGTAACAAATATACATTTATCCTATAAGCATAAATATAAAGTGAGATGCTGCCCCTGCACAAACACCACCTATAGTATGTGAAATTATAGCCTTACTTGTCAATTCTCTTGCATTTAAAGCATCCATCATACCTACATGTGTGCTTAAATATCCACTCCAACACATTCCCATAGCTGTAAATACTGCTATATCATTAGGCATTATTACGCCATCTGTTATAAATTTAGGTACTAAACTCATTGCTGCACCAACAGCTCCTAATGAAGTGATTGGGAATGCTATCGCCTCTGCTGATGTAAATCCAAATAATGGTTCTAGTATAAAACTAAGTTTTTCTCCTATTATAGGAAGAAGTGCTATACCTTCATATGCAGCACCTGTATAAATAGCTTGCCCTGTATTTGGGTCTGTTGATGGTCCAAAAGTTAATAGCATTACAAATGTACATACAATTAAAACACCCGGTACTATAGCTAGTCCTAAATCAACTCCCGACTTACCACCTTCTAACATAGTATCTAATACTCTTTGGAATACACTCCCATTTTTAATTTCTCTATATTCTTCACATTTTTCTATATTTTCGTTAATATTATTTTTTGTACTATCATAATTATAAAATTTCTTAGTAAAATGTAACATTATTCTAACACTAACTATACTACCTATTATTGCTCCAATATTTCCTATTATTGCAGGCAATACATATTGCTCTCCTTGAGATATCATAAATGTTGTTACAATTAGTCCCATACCAAAAGATGTTCCTAAATTACATAAAGCTGGGACTTGGTAGTTTTTAAAATAGTGAATAAATTTCTTATCTTTACTAAATGATATTATTGCAGGATTATCAGATAAATAAGTAGTTACAGCTCCAGCTATACTTGCTCCAGGTAATCCGTATAACGGTTTCATAAAAATGGCAAATATTTTATTTAAAAGTGCTATGACTCCAAATTCTGAAAGCAGTGCACTGAGCGCTCCAGCAAGCACTGCCATTGCCATTATTAAAAATACTGTGTTTAAAAGTAAATCATGTGCTGTGTTCATTATTACTTTGAACATTATGCCAGCCCCCATAATGTTAGCTATATAGCTAAATCCTGCTAATAAAAGTGCTATAAATACAAAAGTTTCAATACTTATAGACCTGACTTCTCTTTTTGTTACACTTTTTTCCATATTAAATCATCCCCTTATAAAATATTGTACTATGGTTCATTTTTTTAAACTCAACTAAAATTTAAGTTAATAACCATTTTTTATTATATAATTATATATCAAAAAAAAATATTATTCTACAATAAACGTGCATTTTTGTTTATTTTTTATCATTCTAAATTTATTTATTATATACTAATATATAAAATGATATTAGTATATAATAAATAAAAAAAATAGAAGAAAATTTCAATTTCAAACTGAAATTTCCTTCTATTTTTATTGCCTAAGCGTTATGAGCTAAGTTCATATTTCTAACTACATAGTTTACTAAATCAACAGTTCTTGTTGAGTATCCCCACTCATTATCATACCAAGAAACTACTTTAACCATATTGTTATCTAAAACCATAGTTGATAATCCGTCTATTATAGATGATCTTGAATCTTGCTTATAATCTATAGATACAAGTGGCTTTTCACTGTATCCTAATATTCCTTTTAAGCTCGTTTCTGAAGCTTCTTTTAAAGCTTTATTTAATTCTTCAACTGTTACATCTTTTTTAAGTTCACATACTAAATCTACTAAAGACACTGTTGGAGTCGGAACCCTTACTGAGAATCCATTTAACTTACCTTCTAATTGAGGCAATACTTTCGCTACAGCCTTTGCTGCACCTGTAGTAGTTGGTATCATTGATTCAGCAGCAGCTCTTGCTCTTCTTAAATCCTTATGGTTCTTGTCTAATATTTGTTGGTCATTAGTATAAGAGTGTATTGTAGTCATTAACCCTTTTTCTACTCCAAAAGTATCATCTAGTACTTTTACAAACGGTGCTAAACAGTTTGTAGTACATGATGCGTTGGATATTATATTATGAACTTCATTATCATACTTGTCCTCATTAACTCCCATAACTACTGTTAAGTCTTCATTAGATCCTGGTGCTGTTATGATTACTTTCTTAGCTCCAGCATCTATGTGTTTTTGAGCCTTTTCTCTTTGAGTAAATAATCCTGTAGATTCTATAACTACATCTACACCTAACTCTCCCCAAGGTATTTGTGATGGATCATTGTGTCTTACTATTTTTATTTCTTTAGAATTGATTACTAAAGTATTTTCATCTTTAACCTCAACTTCGCCTTTGAATGTTCCATAACATGAATCATATGTAAATAAATGCGCTAAAGTTTCAGCGTTTGCTCTAGCATTTATAGCTACTATTTCGATATTATCATCTAATCTTTCCTCTGCTATTCTTAGAACTGCTCTTCCTATTCTTCCAAATCCATTCATTCCTACTCTTATTTTCATAATTAAATCCCCCTTAGACTAAATTCTTCACTTTCATGATTATTGTATACGAATCATTCTTGTAACTCAACATATTTTGTTAGTTTTTATTTATCTTTTTATATTAGATAAAGTGTATACTATTGATTTATTTAGTGTACGCTTTATATATTATCATGTTTTTTATTGTATGTAAATAAAAAATAGTGTAGAAATATTCCACACTATTTGTACCATATAAAGTTTTAAATCTATAACTGTTTTTTATATATTCTCAGTAACCTTTTTTGTATTATTATAATAATATATAAAATCTATTACTTTCCCACTTATCGTAACCGCTATTAATGAATAAAATACATCAAACAATGATAGATATAAAAGTGATAAAAGTAAAACAACAATATCACCTAGCAAGTACACTAGGCCTACATTTAAAGATGTAGTCTTAGCAATCACTAATGCTAACGCATCATCGCCTCCAGCTGCACCTCCTGCTCTTACTATAAGACCTACTCCTATTCCTACACTAATACCTGCTAGTATAGTAGCTAATAACATACTGTGCATTTTAGGTACAATCGGTCCTATATATTCAAAGACTTTGTATGAAAATGAAAAACTTATAGATGCAATTATAGAGTAAATAAAGAATTTTTTTCCAAAGAATTTATATCCTATTAAGAGAAGTGCTCCGTCAATTATGATGTTTGCTATAGATGGCTGTATATTGAATAAATTTTTTAACAGTAGTAAAAGTCCTAACACTCCACCTTCCGTTATGTTGTTTAAATAATAGAAATTATAAAATCCAAAAGCTAATATAAGTGAACCTAATAATATATTCCCTAAACTTTTTAAAAATCGCCGCCTGGCCATGGTATCCCTTCCTTTTTCTTGGTTTACTACATTATATTCTATAAATTTGGCTTTGTATACCGCGATTTTGTAATCTTAAATTATATAATTTTTTAAATATATTTTCAATACTTTTTTTATTATTTTTTATTATTTTTTAATTTATGCTTTGAATCCTAGTATTTTCAACTATTGTAAATTCAAATTAATTTTACTAAGTTTATATTAACTACTTTTATAATTTAGTATACATAAATCTATGTTTATATATTTTTTTTATTTGTTTACAAATACTATTCTTAATTTGAATTAATAATTAATAAAAAATTATCTTTGCTCATTTCGCTAACAACCTACAAATCAGATAATCATAATGCCTTAGTATTTAAAAAAGACACTATCCTTTTGAGATAATGTCTTTTTTAAATTTACATCTTTGAATTTTAGGGGTTTATTTACTATCTATTATAGTTTTTGTAGTATCTATATCTTTCGCCAAGCATCTTTGGCTGTTAATTCTTTCATTTACTAATAAGTAATTACTTATTCCTTTTAATGTGTTTGTTAGTTTAGTTAAAAATATCATCTGTATCTCTCCCTTTGTTTTCTTTTGATAAGTATATTGTATACAATATACTTTGTTAAGTCAATATTATTTTAAAATTTATTTTTTTAATTTTTAATCCCTTATTCTGATTATCATTTATACCCATATTTTAACTATTCATTTTAATAATCTATCTATTTGATTATCTTAGAACTAACTATATTACTTCATTAAAT
>NZ_DATIRC010000129.1:0-1913 GCF_035470145.1 Romboutsia sp. | reverse complement strand
GCTAATCCCTTAAAGCCATTCTCAGTTCGGATTGTAGGCTGAAACTCGCCTACATGAAGCTGGAGTTACTAGTAATCGCAGATCAGAATGCTGCGGTGAATGCGTTCCCGGGTCTTGTACACACCGCCCGTCACACCACGGGAGTTGGGGGCGCCCGAAGCCGGTTAGCTAACCTTTTAGGAAGCGGCCGTCGAAGGTGAAACCAATAACTGGGGTGAAGTCGTAACAAGGTAGCCGTATCGGAAGGTGCGGCTGGATCACCTCCTTTCTAAGGAGTAATTACCTACTGTTTAATTTTGAGAGTTCTTAAATGAACTTCATATTGTGGGGGTGTAGCTCAGCTGGGAGAGCACTTGCCTTGCACGCAAGGGGTCAGGAGTTCGATCCTCCTCATCTCCACCATATTAGTACTTTGAAAACTGCATAACATTTAGTGATGATTAAATAAACCAATTATAAGAGAAGACAACTCTTTAAAAAATAACACTTTTAATAACTGGTCAAGTTATTAAGGGCGCAGGGCGGATGCCTTGGCACTAAGAGCCGATGAAGGACGCGATAAGCTGCGATAAGCTTCGGGGAGTTGCACGTAAACTTTGATCCGAAGATTTCCGAATGAGGAAACTCACTTAGAGTAATGTCTAAGTATCGTTAAGTGAATACATAGCTTAGCGAGGGGAACCCGGGGAACTGAAACATCTAAGTACCCGGAGGAAAAGAAAGAAATTCGATTCCGTAAGTAGCGGCGAGCGAACGCGGAATAGCCCAAACCAGTGAAGTTTTCTTCGCTGGGGTTGCGGACACATCATCAACGAAGAGGTATCGTAGACGAAGAGAGTTGGAAAGCTCCGCTATAAAGTGTAATAGCCACGTAGTCAAAACGAGAAGACTTTAGATGTGATCCAGAGTACCACGGGACACGTGAAACCCTGTGGGAAGCAGGAGGGACCATCCTCCAAGGCTAAATACTACTTAGTGACCGATAGCGCATAGTACCGTGAGGGAAAGGTGAAAAGAACCCCGGGAGGGGAGTGAAATAGAACCTGAAACCCTGCGCTTACAAGCTGTGGAAGCACTTTATATGTGTGACCGCGTACTTTTTGTAGAACGGGCCAACGAGTTACGATAGTAAGCTAGGTTAAGTACTTAAGGTATGGAGCCGTAGTGAAAGCGAGTCTTAAATGGGCGTTAAGTTTGCTGTCGTAGACCCGAAACCGAGCGACCTACCCATGAGCAGGATGAAGCGAAAGTAAAATTTCGTGGAGGTCCGAACCCACGAGCGTTGAAAAGCTCGGGGATGACTTGTGGGTAGCGGTGAAATTCCAATCGAGCTCGGAGATAGCTGGTTCTCCCCGAAATAGCTTTAGGGCTAGCCTCAAGGTTGAGAAATACGGAGGTAGAGCACTGAATATCCTAGGGGGCATTGCGCTTACCGAAGATTATCAAACTCCGAATGCCGTTATTTTATACTTGGGAGTCAGACTGTGGGTAATAAGATTCATAGTCGAGAGGGCAACAGCCCAGAGCGTCAGCTAAGGTCCCTAAATGTAAGTTAAGTGGTAAAGGATGTGGGATTGCACAGACAACCAGGATGTTGGCTTAGAAGCAGCCACTCATTTAAAGAGTGCGTAATAGCTCACTGGTCGAGTGATCCTGCGCCGAAGATTACCGGGGCTAAAACTTACTACCGAAGCTACGCTATCAGTAATGATAGGTAGGGGAGCTTCCTATGCAGGCTGAAGCATGACCGTAAGGACGTGTGGACAGTATAGGAGTGAGAATGTTGGCATGAGTAGCGAGACGTGGGTGAGAATCCCACGGGCCGTAAACCCAAGGTTTCCAGGGGAAGGTTCGTCCGCCCTGGGTTAGTCGGGACCTAAGCCGAGGCCGAAAGGCGTAGGTGATGGACAACA
>NZ_DATIRC010000128.1:0-1611 GCF_035470145.1 Romboutsia sp. | reverse complement strand
AATAGCCCATCCGTTATTGTATAAACCCCATACTTCTCCAAAATAGACTACATTTTTAATAAAGTACTCATATCTTTCTCTATTTGACATTTTTATTGTTTTATTAAACTCTTTATATCTTTTATATGATGGATATATAATACATTCATAGTCATTACTTGATTTTTCAAATCCATATTCATACTTAACTGCATTTTCAAGTTCTCTTGATGAAATGTTACTTATACCTTTTAATATATGTATATTATCTCTAAGAGAAGATTTCACTATCTCATCAATACTAACACCTTCTTCTAATATAACTTTAGAGTTATTAAATTCTATCTCTCTAGGTATCTCATAATTTCCAACTATATTCCAATTAGTATTTTCAAATGGAAAATCGCTAAGTCTTGTAAAAAACATTATCTTTCTCTTTTTTATATTTTCTAAATCTTCATTACCATTGCTCAAAATATCATATATACTGTATAAATTATATTTTACATCCATTACCTGACCATAAGAATACGCATCTTCATCTATACCTATATTAAAAATATCTCCATTTTTTGGTTTTATACATTTTTTAAGCATTTGTTACTCTCCTTTATGTCTATATGATTATATTTTAAAATAATAAAACATCTTTTCACAAGCATATAGTATATCTACTTTGTGTAAAGATGTTTTATCAATTTTACGCTATAAATATGTATTTCAACTTATCGTTCATCTATAATCTCAAGCTTATTCTTCAATAAAATCTTTAATTTAGGTACAACTTTTTCTAAAAAATCTACCTCAGATTTATCTATTATATGTAAAAAATCAAAGTCTCTGCCTTCCGTTGCATTTAGTATATACTTTGCATCTTTAACATCACCGTCTTTATGGACTATAACACATGTAAATTCAATTCTATAATATTCTAACTCCTTTTTAAGCTCAAATATATCACGTACCTCATACCATCTTATTTTTGGAACTCCTAACGTTGGTTTAGGTATAATATATGGCCACTCACGATTAATAGTCACCGTCCTTTCTTCTATAAATTCCTGTTCATCTTTATCTCTCCAATTAAATTGATAGTCATAGAAACAAAACACTACTCTATAGTCCTCTTCTAAAAAGCATTCTATCATATCTACTCGTATATCTTCACAGTCTTCTTCATCTTCTAAACATCCAGATTCTATCATCAAATCTCTTTCTCTTAAAAATTCTAGGTACTCTTCTTCATCCATTGTTTCTAAATCTATACAATTTAACGTAGAGCAAAACTCTTCCAATACATAGATTTCATTATATATTCTTAATCTCACTTTATTTTCTCCTTATACTATTTATAATAGTGTATATTCTTCTTTATTTTTTTATCACTATATAAATGATAATGTGTAGGGTATGTTCTGCCTGTTCTTTTATTTGTATTCTTACCATTCTTATATATATATTCTGGTTGACCTCTATGTACTTCTCCTATTACTTTTCTATTACTATTTAATAGTTGTCGTTTATTCATATCACCTGAGTTTAACTTTCTTCCCATTTTAGAACCTTTTGGAAATGCTTTTTTAACCCAATTTGATCTCTTCGAGACATCAACCATAACTTTTCTATACTTTT
>NZ_DATIRC010000127.1:0-12398 GCF_035470145.1 Romboutsia sp. | reverse complement strand
TATCCAGTTCCTGATAGAATGTTACCTCATTTAGAAAAATTAGTTCATGATTATTTAGTTCAAGAGATGAAATATGATACTAATCTTGGCGGAAATTTAGATATATTTGCTGTTGAAGGTGCAACTGCTGCAATGTGTTATATATTCGATTCTTTAATGGCTAATGAACTTTTAAGAAAAGGAGACAAAATAGCTTTAATGACGCCTATATTTACTCCTTATCTTGAAATACCTCATCTTCCTAGATATAATTTTGAAGTTATTAATATAAATGCAGATGAAGTAGATTCATCAGGAAATCATACATGGCAATATTCAAAAAAAGAACTCGAAAAACTTAAAGATTCTTCAATAAAAGCACTATTTGTTGTTAATCCTAACAACCCTGCTTCTATAGCTATAAATGAAGAATCAGCTACAAATCTTGTTGATGTAGTTAAAAACTATAATCAAGACTTAATGATAATATCAGATGACGTGTATGGAACTTTTGTAAATGATTTTACATCTTTAATGGCAAAACTTCCTTACAATACAATAGGTGTTTATTCTTATTCTAAATACTTTGGTGTTACAGGATGGAGATTAGGTACAATGGCTCTTCATGAGGAAAATGTATTTGATAAAAGAATAAATGACTTAGATGCAGAATTAAAAAATTCTTTAAATAAGCGTTATGGTGATATGAGTTTAAATCCTTCTTCTCTTTCATTTATGGATAGAATAGTTGCAGACAGTAGACTTGTAGCACTTAACCATACTGCAGGACTTTCAACTCCTCAGCAAGTTCAAATGGCATTTTTCTCTGCTTTTGCTTTAATAGATAAAGAAAATGCTTATAAGAAACTTAATATTAGTATTTGTAATAAGCGTTATGAATTATTATATAATGCTCTACAAATACCTATTAAAAAAGATAAAGATAACGCTGCTTATTATACTCAATTTGATATAGAACAGTGGGGACGCATTAATCACGGTGAAGACTTTGTAAATTATCTTAAAAACAAATATTCTCCTGTAGATGTATTATACAAATTAGCTAATGATCATTCTGTAGTTCTTCTTAGTGGTAGTGGCTTTGCTGGTCCTGAATGGTCTGTAAGAGTTTCTCTTGCTAATCTTCATGATGAAGCTTATGCTAAAATAGGTAAGTCTATAAAAATCATTTTAAATGATTATGTAACTGAATATACTGAATTTAAAAAAGATATTGTAAACAACGCTATATAAATATAGCAAAATAGTGTATATGAATTTTACTCATATACACTATTTTTTACTAGTCAAAATACATTTCAACTAGTATTATATTTTTATTCTTCTGATACTGCTAATTCTTCTACTAATTCCTCTTGCTTACTTCCTTTAATTAATCTTATTACAAGCTTAACTAATTCATTAACTACAACTATTGATACTGCAAGTAATATTATCTTAATCCAAGTCATAACATCAAGGGCTACTGAATTAAAGAAGTCCCTAAATAATTGTGTAAATATTATTTGAGCTATTGCAGTTACACTTATTATTTGTAAAGCAAGCTTATTTTTAAATAAATTAGGTATTATACTATCTGCATTAAATTCTCTACAGTTAAATGCATTCCAAAGTGCACTAAATGCGAATAATGCAAACATTACTGTTCCTTGTTCTTCTTTCGCTACATTTAATATATTAAATGTAGCTTGAGCCATTAAAATACCGGTAATAAATATTGCATTTAATAATATGTTTGTACCCATAGATTTCGTTATTATATTAGCATTTCTATTTGTTGGTTTTCTTTTTAATACATGTTTTCTTACTGGTTCAAGACCTAGTGCAAGTGCCGGAGGTCCATCCATTATTATGTTTACCCATAATAATTGTATAGTTGTAAATGGCATTTCTTTTCCTATTACAGTACATATTATAGCAACTAAGAAAGCTACTATATTTACTGTTAATTGGAACTGAACGAATCTTTGGAAGTTGTCATATATTCCTCTACCCCATTGTATACCTTTTACAATTGTAGAGAAACTATCATCTGTAAGTATTATATCTGCTGCACTTTTACTTACTTCTGTACCAGCTATACCCATTGCAATACCTACATCTGCTTTAGATAATGCAGGCGCATCATTTATTCCGTCTCCTGTTACTGCTACTACTTCACCTAAGTTTTGTAGCGCTTGAACTATTCTCATTTTACTATCTGGCTTACTTCTCGCTACTATAGATATAGTTTGAATTTCAGATTTTAATTCTTCATCACTTAAAGTATCAATATAAGATGCTTCAACAGCTCTCATATTATTTTTAAGTAATCCTAGTTCTTCACCTATAGCTCTTGCAGTGTTTATATTATCTCCTGTTAACATTTTTACAGATACACCTGCTTTATTAGCTATGTTAACAGATTGTATTACATCATCTCTTAATGGATCTCTTATTCCAACAAACCCACTAAATACTAGGTTGTTTTCATTAGAATCAACATCAATATCTTCTGCTTCTAATGTTATTGCAACTTCTTGTCCCACACTTAATATTTCTTTATATGCAAAACCTAATGTTCTCATTGATTTTACTTGTAGCTTCTTTATTTCATCTAATATATCATTTTTTATCTTATCAGTTAAAGGTACTATATCATTACCCTTTTGTATATGTGAACATAATTGTAGTAATACTTCTGGTGCACCTTTTGATAATAAAAGCAGTCCATCATTCTTTTCTATAATAGATGTCATTCTTTTCTTATCAGATGTAAATTGATTTTGTACTACTATATTAGATTCTTTTCTTATTTTTCTATAATCATCATTATTGTATAGTAATAATGCACATTCTGTAGCACTACCTATATACTTTATTTCTTCATTATGATTTTCTATATCTGCAGTAGAGTTTATAGTACAGTTTTCGTTAAAATAGCTGTTATTTTTAGCATCTTTATTTTCAACATATCTACCATCTATATACACAACTTCTACCGTCATTCTATTTTGTGTTAATGTTCCTGTTTTATCTGAACATATTACAGATACTGATCCTATTGTTTCACAAGCTTCTTTTTTAGTAACTAATGCATTTATCTTAGCCATTTTTTGCATTGTAATAGCCAAAGTCATATTTATCATAGTAGGAAGTCCTTCTGGAACAGCCGCAACTATTAAAGCAACACAAACTGTAAATGCAGTTTTAGCCGGTTCTATAGATTGTAAAAATGGCATAATACCACTCATATCTAAATTTAATATACCATTCATAACCATTTGTATAACCATAAATATGAATAATAATCCTGCAACGGCAGAAGATATCTTAGCTATCATACCACCTAAATTTCCAAGCTTAGCTTGTAGTGGTGTTTCTTCATCTTCTTGTGATAAATTTTGAGCTATTTTACCCATTTCTGTATCATCACCTATAGTAATAACTACCATTTTAGCTCTTCCATATGCAACTAAAGTACCACCAAATACCATATTTAATTGCTTAGCTGGTATTGGTTCTTGCTCTATAATTTGACCTTTCGATTCTATTTTTTCCATTGGAATTATTATATCGCTTTTTTTAGATACATCGTCAGATTCTCCTGTTAACATATCTTCTCTTATTTTTAAGTTTATACTTTCTATAAGCCTACCATCTGCCGGTATCATATCTCCTGTTTCTATATAAACTATATCTCCTGGAACCAATTCACTTTTTTGTATTTGATGGATTTCTCCATCTCTTAATACTTTAACTTCTATATTTTCAGTTAATTTAGATAATGCATCAGCAGCCTTTTTAGACTTACCTTCTGTTATCATACCAATAGCTATACCAATAGCTATTGCACCAACTATACCTATAGCATCATGAGTTTCCCCAATTACAGCACTTATAACTGCTGCTGCTATTAATATAAGTATCATCGGCTCGGTTAAATTTTCTTTTAATTCTCCCCAAAAGCTTCCTTCTTCTTTTGGTGTGAACTCATTTAAACCATACTTTTCTCTTCTTTTTTTAGCTTCACTAGATGATATACCTTTATCTTCTTCAACAGCTAATTTTTTTAATACTTCTTCTTTTTCTATATTATAAAATTTCATTCTTTATACCCCATATGCACATTCTATTCTTGCCAAGTTTGCTATAACATCCTTTAAGCAAGTATCATTAGTTCCTTCTCCCACTGCACTAAATTTCCAAGTATCACCTTGTCTATATATAGTTCCAACTACTAGCGCAGTTTTTGATGAATAATCATCACTTAAGTTGTATCTTACAACCTCTTTTTCATTAATAGTATCAACCACTCTTATAAATGCATTTTGTATCATACCAAAGTGTTGCTTTCTATCTACACAATTGTATATATTTACTACAAATAGTAATTTATTTACATGATCTGGTACTCTATCTAAATTAACTAATATTTGCTCATCATCTCCATCTGCATCTCCTGTAAGATTGTCTCCTGTATGAACCACCGCATTATTTTCACTTTTTAAATTTCCAAAATATATTAAATCTTTATTACTTTCTAATTTGCCTTGACTATTTAACATAAATACAGATGCATCACAATCTACATTTTGTTGACTTCCAAACAATGATTTGAAAAAGCCTCCTCTAGATTCAACAGGGTCCCAACATAATCCTATCATTATAGAACTTAAACCTGGGTTAGATTTTCTTAAATCTATATTTTGCCCTTTAGCTAATGATATACCCATAATTTATTTCCTCCATTGCTTTTTTATTTTATAACTTTTATCTAATATTATAGCACTTTTAATTTTTATTTCAAATTTAATACTCATCTTAAAATATGTTTGTAAATTTTTCATATTTTTTATTGTAAATAGTCTGTCTTATTAAATAATAATAGGACTATGAATTTATCTAAAAATAAATCATAGTCCATTGTATAAAACATATAATTAAGATTCTTTATTAACTAGCATATCGTTTTTAAATAAATCTTCTACTAATATTTTAACTAGCTTAGGCACTACATCATATGAATAATCTAGTAGTATTCTTTCTGTAAATTTGTGAGGATCTTTACCATGTGGTCCATAATTTAAAACTGATACATTTAATTTTTTAATTTCTTCTAATGGTAACTTGTATCTATATCCTAACGATGGCATATTAGGTTGTAAATATTTTATTACTTCATCAGCATCTTGAAGTGCAAAATAACTTAAATCTGATAACCCTTTAAAATATTTTTGTATTTTTATTTCCTCATTATATTTTTCTGTAGCAGTTTGTATAACTTTATTTACTGAATTTAATATTTTTTTAGATTTTTCATCCTCTTCATTCATACCAACATGAGGATAGTAGGGTGGCGCAAAAAAAATAACAATAAAAGGCTCTTCACTCTTTGCAAATTTGCATACTTCTTTTACTATATTATTACTTATGTCTCTTTCATCTAAATTTTTGTCTTTTATATATTCATTTATTTTTTCTTGTATTATTTCCTTAAATTCATTTCCTTTTAACTTATAAATCTTATTATATAATTCATCAAAAGTATAAATTTCTATTTTAAAATCATCATTTTCAATAGTTGAATTTGATAGTTTTTCATATTCACTCTTTGCTTTTTTTACTTTATTAATAACTGCAAGGCATGCTTCTTCACATATGTTTTTAAGCTTTAATATAACGTCCTTTGGATTTGAGTTTAGAGTTTGCATATTGTAATACATTATAGCTGAAGGTGGCATTTGTATATTGTAAGATTTTTTAGTGTCTTCATATTTTAAGCAAGTAGGTGGCATAGTACTTTCATTTCCTACATTTTCACAAAAGCTAGTATTAAAATCTAATCTAGATAAAATTTCTGCTCCTATTAAATTAGGATTTAATCCAGATAAGCTTTCTCCTACATGAACTTCTTTCCCTACTATAAAAAATCCTGGCAATAACTTTCCACAAGTTCCTGTATATATGTACTTATTATCATCACCTGGATAAGCCCCAAAATCTGGTTCTGAATTTAATACAGCTAATGGTTTTAAATTATTCTCTTCAATTATTTTATTTACAAATGGTATTGCATTTATTGCACCTTCAGAGTTTGACTCTTCATCCGGTACTGCTATTAGTAATATATTGCCTTCAAATTCCTCTTGTTTACTGTAATAATCTATCAATGACATTTGCATAGCAAGGCCCATTTTCATATCCATTAATCCTCTTCCAAATAGCCACTCCCCTGATAGTAAATCATTTTTTGCCTCTTCGTTTAGTAAATGCATATTTTCTTTTAATTTCTCTGTATATACATATGGATCTAATATATAATCTTTTAATATTCCTGCGTTTTCAATATCCGCAGTATCCATATGGGCTATTGTTAACAAAGTCTTGTCTGTTTTCTTTTTTGACTTCATGAGAGCACATACAAAGTATCTATTTAATTCATCATTTAAGGACTGTATAAATAGATATTTTGGATTTTCTTTATAATAGTCTAATTGTTGCAATTTTTCATACACAAATTTGGCAATCTCACCTTCATCACTAGTTCCTGATACACTTTTTTTAGCTACAAGCTCTAGTGTAAGATTTAGCAATTGATCTTTAGTTAACCACATTTTCCATCCCCACCTAATTTAACTTTATTAATATTTTATATACTATAGTTAAGTTTATATAATTTAATAGTAATTGTAGTATTATATTTTATCAATTTAATTTTATCATTTGCAAAAAAATAACACCTGCATAAAGCAAGTGTTATATAGTATATTATTTTTTAATACATGTTATTTCTAGTTGTTATTTCCCTTTTATTTTTACCTAGTTTTTTAGTAACTTCTTGATCTTCTTCATACTGAGCTGCTAAATCTTGATCTCCTTGAGCATGGTTAACTAAATTTCCCATAGACTCATTTTTAGTTTTTTTGTATTTTTTAGATCTTTTCATACTATCACCCTTTCTTATTTTCTAAGTTTAGGGTATGCTTTTATATAGTTTTTACACTTTATAATTTTTACCTATTTAGGTTTGGTTATTCATTTTCATTATTTTATTTAATATGCTTTTTTAAAACTTTAGCTATTGGAACTCCAATTATAAGACCTATAACTATTTGTGTTATGTTACCTGGAATAGATCCAATAGGCGTTATATAATTCCCATATAAAACAACCTCAGTTACATAATATCCAAAGATCATCCATACTCCTGATATAATTATACCTACTATATTAGCAATTATACTATTTCCTTTTTTACCATTAGACCAAGCTATGCTTCCTATTATATAACCCATAACACCTCTTACAACAAAGGTAAATGGTGCCCATATTGCCCATTCAGATAATAAGTCAAATAGACCCATACCAAATGCACCTGCAATAGCTCCTTTTTTCTTTCCAAATACTATCGAAGATATAAAAAGCATAGTATTACCTAAGTGTACTAATCCACCATTTGATGATATCGGTAATCTTATATTTATAAATCTTGTCGCTATAAATACTAACGCTATAAGTAAAGCTGTTTCTACTAAATCTCTAGTACTCATTTTTGATTTACTATTAGTTGTAACTTCCATAATAACCCTCCATTTTTTCTTATTTATAATACTTATTAAATAATTTAACTAAATTTTCTTTACTGTCAAAGCCTAATTCCTTTAAGCTTATATCTATTGTATTTAATATATTTATAATTTTTTCTATTCTTGCATTTTCACCCATATGACCTATTCTTAAAATAATTTCCTTATACTCTCCTAACGAAGTTGCTACAAGTGTATTATAATTTTCTAGCATATAGTTTGATAACTTTAGTGATCCTATATTTTCAGGAACCTTTATACCTGTTACAGTGTTAGAATATCCTTTTTCTAAAAATAATTCTAATCCATAATCTTTTAATGCTCTTCTTGTAGCACTTGCTATTTTTTCATGTCTATCTAATACTTCTTGTATGCCTTCATCTAGTATATTATCTATCGCCTTATCTAATCCGAATATATCACTTATAGGCATTGTATATGGAAACCATTTTCTTTCATAGTAGTTTTCCCATATTCCTAAATTACAATAAAATCCTATCACATTAGTCTTTCTATTTTTTATAGCTTTCTTTGCATCTTCACTTATACTTACTATAGTAAGTCCTGCTGGAGCAGATATTGCCTTTTGTGAACCGCCTAATGCTATATCTATCTTCCAATCATCTACTTTAATTTCTTCTCCTACCATAGCTGCAACTGAATCTACTACTGTTAATATATTATATTCTTTCAATAATGGGCAAATTTTACTTAAGTCATTAAGTACTCCTGTTGGTGTGTCACAATGTACTATTGTTGCATATTTAAAATCATTATCTTTGTCTAAAAAAGCTTTTAATTCTTCTATATCTATATCCTTTGTATGTTCTTTGCTAAAAAGTACTGCTTCCCCTCCATACATAGTTACAAAATCTGCAAATCCTCTTCCAAATATACCGTTGTCTATTACTAATACTCTGTCCCCTTTTTCTGTTAGTGAAGAACATGCCGCTTCCAGTCCTAATATACCTTCTCCACTTAGTACGTACACGTCATTTTTAGTTTTTATTACTCTACCTATTTTTTCACATGTATTTTTGTAGAAATCAAAAAAATCTTTATCAATATCAGGATTAGTAGTTTTTTTAGCTCTAGCTAATCTTACATTTTCTTTAACATCTGTCGGTCCCGGTGTATAAACAATTTTATTATTCATTATTTTTCCTCCACATATCTCTTCTCAAAAAACATTATATATTATTTTGATTTTATTAGGTATAATTTCGTTAAATTTAGAAATTGTATCATTACATTTTTATTTATTCTAAATTTATAACCTGACTTTTATAACCCCTCCTTATAAAAAATCAACTTTATTAACATTAGTTATATAAGTCAAATTCGTTGTTTTATGCAATGTATTAAATTTCTAATATACAGAAAATAAGATAAGTTATAAATCACCAATATATAAAGACAGAGAGCCTTCTATATAAAAATATAGAAGGCTCTCTTGGTATCTAATAGTTATTATTTTTTAAACGTTTATCAATATACTATCCTACAGAATTAAAACTGTCAAGTTCTATATAAAATTATATCTTACTTTTATAAATTTTTTGTTTAATTAATAAGCATAATATATTTGAGGTGATTTTATGAAAAAAAAATTATTGATATTATCTTTTTCAACACTATTTATTTTTTATAGCATGTCTAGTACTTTCGCATGGGCTCCAAAATATAACCCTAAAGAGTTAAAGCCATTACCTTATGACTATGACGCTCTTGAACCATATATTGATAAAGAGACTATGACATTACATCATGATAAGCACTACAAAGCTTATTTAGATAAGTTTAATGATGCTATTAAAGGATATCCAGACCTTTATGGTTGTAGTATTTATGATTTACTTACATGTTTAGATTGTTTACCTAGTGAAATTGCTAAAACTGTAAAAAATAATGGTGGTGGCGTTTATAATCATGAGTTTTTCTTTGACATTATGACTCCTAATAAAACTAAAGTATCTGGAGACCTTGAGAAAGCTATAAATAGAGATTTTGGTTCTTTTGATAACTTTAAAGATGCCTTCAAAAAAGCTGGTCTAAGTGTTTTTGGTTCTGGATGGGCTTGGCTTGTTTCTAATGAATCTGGTAATTTATCTATAGTTACTACTGCTAATCAAGATAGCCCTATTACTTTAAACCTTAAGCCTATAATTGGTATTGATGTTTGGGAGCATGCTTATTATTTATCTTATAAAAATAATCGTGGTACTTATATAGATAAATGGTTTAATGTTATAAATTGGGATAAAGCAGAAGAAAATTTTAAAAATCCTATTAAGTAAAAATGTCATCAAAACTCGTATAGATGATAACAGCTTGCTTTTCAATTAAAATACTTTTGAAAAAATATATGGTTTATTATATAATTAAAACATCTTAATGTGCTATTTACCACATTAACTATTGACATTTTGATAGTGTTTTATCATCTTAGGAGGATTTATGGTAAAGGAAACTCATACAAAAGGGGGCTATATTTTTGCACTTTTAATGCTCCCTTTTATAAATATAAAATTTTTAAATGAATATGATATTATATATAAATGCATTTTATTCGCAATATATATTTATTTTTCTTTCTTAGGTTCTTTAGCTCCTGATATAGACATGAAAGGATCTTATATTAGCAAAAGATATCCTATATTGTATAAAAAATTCGGCTCTAAATTTAAACATAGAGGATTTACACATAGTTTGCTTTCCATATCATTTTTAACTTATTTATTAGAATTACTTACTAAATATACTAATAATAATATAGTTTTCTTGTGTTTATGTAGCGGGTTCTTCGTTGGGTATATATCTCATTTATGTCTTGATTTGTTAACTAAAGAAGGAATAGAAATCTTTTATCCTATATCTATAAACTTTTCTTTATTACCTATAAAAACTAACTCTAAAACCGAAAAATTTATTTGTAAAACATTAAATTTTATAGTTATATTTTTATTAGGATACAGATTTTACATATTATTTTAAACAAAATACCCCTTACATATTAAAATTTTACTTTTACATCACATTAAAAAGAGCTAAAATAGAATATCTTATCTATTTTAGCCCTTTTCTTATTATATATCTAAGTCGCCTCTTCTTACATGAAGATCCATTTGAGGATATGGTATGCTTATATTTTCTTCATCAAATCTTAATTTAACTTGTTCTAATAAGTCAAAATGTATCGTCCAATAGTTTTCTGATTTACACCAAACTCTAACTACAAAGTCAATAGAACTTGGTCCATGAGCACTCACCCCAACAAATGGCGCAGGTTCTTTAAGTATCAATGCATGTTTATTTATCATATCTGTTAATACATTTTTTACATGAAGTAAATTATTTTCATATCCTACACTAAATGTTAAATCTACTCTTCTTGTTTCTTTTGCTGAATAATTTATTAAGCTACCATTTGATAATGCACCATTAGGTATCAATATTAATTTATTATCTATTGTAGCTAATTGAGTATAAAATAATCCTATTTGTTCAACAGTACCACCATACGTTGCCGCTTCTATATAATCACCTATCTTAAAAGGTCTAAGTAGTAAAATTATAAATCCACCTGCAAAGTTAGATAAACTTCCTTGAAGAGCTAGACCTATTGCCACCCCTCCTGAAGCAACTAATGCTGCAAGTCCTGTTAGTTCTACGTCCCAATATCCTAATATTACTATGAATAGTACTACTTTTAAAATTCCTGATATTAGCGATTGTAGAAATCTTCTTAAAGTTATATCTACCTCTCTTTTTTCTAAAAAAATCATAAAATGTTTTACAACTTTTTTTATTAATTTTAATCCTATAGATATTAGAATTAATCCTACTATAAGTTTTATTCCATTTATAGTAATCCACTCTACAAATCTTTCAACTATAGTTTCTATACTCATATTACTCATTTTTTTAACTTCATTAGATATATTTTCAGTTATATTTCCAGTTACATTTTCAACATTCATACATTCTCACCTCTGTATTACTTATATTATTCGATTTTTTACTTGTTTATATTACACCATTTTTATTTTTATGTCTATATGATAAGCATTATTGGAATTATATTCATAAGGTCATTCTACATGTCTTGATAGCTAATAAATATATTTAAATTATTTTTTTATTATCTATATGCATTTAAAGGTTTTATTATATTAATGTTTAATTTATATCTTTATATATTTATAACTATGAATCTCATACATTATATTTTATTATTGTAGCTATTTTAATTTTATTCATTTAATATAATAATATAGACCATATGATAGGAGGTAATCTTTATGTTAGTTAAAGCATTAGCAATATTTATACTTCAACTTATTTATGTACCATTGCTGACTTTAAGAACAACATTAGTTGTGAAAGGTGAAAGAAATAAAGCATCTATTGCTGCTTTATTAGAAGGAATTATTTATATATTTAGTTTAGGAATTGTTTTTTCCGATTTAACCAATATAGCAAATATAATTGCTTATGTTATAGGTTATTCCATTGGAGTTTATATAGGTGGTATAGTAGAAGCTAAGCTTGCCATTGGATATAGGTCTATCCATGTTAGCTTAGTTAATAAAAATCTACACTTAGTTAATAAACTTAGAGAAAATAAATTTGGTGTTACGACTTTTGTAGGTAATGGAATAAATGGTGATGAAAGATATAGAATGGAAATTCTCTCTCATAGAATTAGAGAAAATGAAGTTATTCAAATTGTCCAAAGTGAAGAGCCTGGTGCTTTTATAGTCTCTTATGACTTGACACAATTTAAGGGTGGATACTTAAGTAAACAAATGAAAAGTGGTAAAAATTATT
>NZ_DATIRC010000126.1:0-23169 GCF_035470145.1 Romboutsia sp. | reverse complement strand
AAAATATCTTACTAGATCCATATATGAAAATATTAAAAATGAATAAAGATATAAAAAAAAGTACTAAAGATCAAGAAGATATAAACTTATTATTAGATAAAGTAATAGACAAACAAGACAAAATAAAAGAAAAACTTATATATAAAGAAGATTTTTTAAAATCGATTTTATCTTCTACACCGAATGGGTGGGTAGCATTTGATAAGAATTTAAATTTATTATATTCAAATGAGTCATTTCAAAGAATTATAAATCATTCAGAAGGTGATATTTATAATTCTATGAAGAAAAATATTATAAACTATGATAGGTTTATAAGTAATATATCTATAGCTCAAAGAGAAAATCTAAAAATAGAAGATTCAATAAAAACTATTGATAATAAAATATATAAGTGTGTTAGTTTTAATGATAAAACCAATACTGAATCTATATGCTTAATGTTTGATATAACTAAGGAAGCATATAGATTAAATAGTTTGATTAATTTAAAAGAAGAGTATGAAGATTTAATAAAAAATATAAAAACACCTGTTTTTATATGTGATAATTATAATAATATAGTTGCATTTAGTAAATCGTATGAAAAAGTTTTTGATAGATATAAATTGCATATAAACAATAATAAAAAGTTAGATGGTGAAAAGTTTTTAGATCACATATATTCAAAGGATAAAGATATAGCTAGGAAGGTATTTAAAATAAATCAAAAAGCTAAATCTAATGAAGAGTTATATAATAAAGGCTTGTTTAGATTTAGGTTATTAAAGGAATGTGGAGAAGTAATATGGCTAGAATCTAAAACAACAATTTATTATGAACAGGATATAAAATATAAGATTTTAAGTTATAGAGATATAACTAAATATATTAATAGTAAAAAATATTTAGAGAAAACTCAAGAGATATATAAAGGTGTACTTGATAGCATACCAGAAGGGATTTATTTAGAGGATATAGAAAGTGGGGAATATATCTTTATAAATGAAAAATTTAAAGAGATATTTAAGGTTAAACAAAGATTAGAGAATGAAAATTTGAGTATATATAGAAATGATATTATGAGAATACATCCAAATGATAAATGTGCTTTGTACAACGGAATAAAAAGTGTAAAAGATGATAAAGTATCAGATTATGAAGATATAAGATACATTGACAATGATGGAAATATAATAGAGGCTAAAGCAGCAAGTATTCCATTTAAATTATCGGATAAGGTTTTCAAATTAAGTATTATAAAAACCATGGAAGACATGAAAAAATTAGAAGAACTTAAAAATAAGATAATAGAAAGAGAAAAGCATGATAGAAAAAAGATGGAATTTTTTATAAATATGTCTCATGAATTGAAAACACCATTAAATCTTATATTTACAAGTATTCAATTAATTGAAAAACTTTACATGAAAAATAATATATATGGAGATTCTATAAAAAACCATATAAAACTTACAAAACAAAATAGTTATAGATTACTAAAAATAATAAATAATTTAATAGATTTTACTAAAATGGAAGCTGGATTTTATAATATTAATATGCAAAACAAGGATATTATATCAATTGTTGAAGATATAGTTATGTCTGTAGTAGAATATGCAGATAATAAGGGAGTACAAATTGTATTTGATACTAATGTAGAAGAATTGATTATGGGGATAGATGTAAATGCTTTAGAAATAATTATATTAAATATATTATCTAATGCAATTAAATTTACAGATTCAGGTGGTCGTATTTACGTGGACTTAATTTACAAAGAAGATATAGAAAAAATAGATATAATTATAAGAGATACAGGTATTGGAATTCCAAAGGACAAGATGAACCTCATATTCAAAAGATTTAATGATGTAAATAAAGGTTTTGTTGGAAATATTAATGGAAGTGGAATTGGTTTATCTATGGTGAAATCGATGTCAAATTTAATTGGATCAAAAATAAATGTAGAAAGTGAATATGGAAAAGGAAGTATGTTTACTATAACATTAGATATCAAAGAAGTAGAGGAATATGATTATAACGATACTAATTCAAGTGTAGAAAATGAAACTCTAAATGTAGAACGATTAATTGTTGGTATGGAAGATATATATAGATAACATAAGGATGAGTATAATAAGGTTGTTGTTAATCGATTTATACTCCTTTTTACAGATTGCTTAGCTAGAGAATTTTAAATAATAAATACAAAAAATAAAAGAAGGTGACATTATGGTCAAACTTAATAATGATTGGGAAGAATTATTAAATGAAGAATTTCAAAAAGACTATTATTTAAAACTAAGAAAATTTCTTGAAAAAGAATATAGTGATAGAGTTATATATCCAAATATGAATTATATATTTGAAGCTTTAAAACATACCTCATATAAAGATACAAAAGTATTGATACTTGGACAAGATCCGTATCATGGTGAAAATCAAGCACATGGTTTGGCATTTTCCGTACAACCACATGTTCATATTCCTCCGTCTTTATTAAATATATATAAAGAATTAAATTCAGATATAGGATGTTTTGTGCCTAATAATGGGTATTTAATGCCATGGGCAGATCAAGGAGTATTGTTATTAAATACCGTACTAACAGTTAGAGCTCATGAAGCTAACTCTCATAAAAATAAAGGATGGGAGATTTTTACAGACCAAATAATTAAACTATTAAATGAGAGAAAGGATCCTGTTATATTTGTTCTTTGGGGAGCAAATGCACGAAAGAAAAAAGAGTTTATAACTTCTAAGAAGCACTATATACTAGAAGCGCCGCATCCAAGTCCTTTATCTGCTAGAAGAGGTTTTTTTGGATGTAAACACTTCTCAAAAATAAATGAAATACTTATTAATTTAGAAAAAAGTACAATAGATTGGCAGATACCAAATATATAATAAAATATATACTATAAAAATAGGTACAGCATTTTGCTGTGCCTATTTTGTTATAAATATGGAAAATAAAATAGAATGTGTAACTTTTTATCGAAGTTTTAATAATATATATTAAAGGATTAAGGAGGAAAAGGTATGAAAATTACTATATTAGAAGATGAAAAAGTAAAAAAAATGATAGATAATAGTCAATTTGACTTAATTATAGATTTAAGGACACGAGAAAATTATTTAAATGGACATCTTCCAGGAGCTATAAATATACCTATAAATGAAATAACTGATAAAGTTGATTTTTTGAATCAATATAAAAATAAAGATATTATTTTGTATTGTGCAGTTGGTAGTCAAAGCAGAAGTGTATGTAAAGTTTTAGCTTTAAATGGTTTTAATAAATTATATAGTTTATCAAGAGGAATAAAAGATTATAAATATGAATTAGAATAATATTAAATATTACAAAAATGTAACTAATAAAAAATGTGCTTGATTAGTTGGAAAAACTAAATAAGCACATTTTTTATTTTTTGTCAATTTGACAAGAGGTATCAAAAAAGTTACAATTTAATTATCGAAAATAAGATTGAAAGTAAATTTAATTATAGATTTAATTATAAATTCAAATAAAAAGAGAAAAGGAGAAAATTATGAGTTTTAAAAATAATAAGATATTAAAAGTCTCGGCCTTGGCCGGTATATTATCAGTAGGAGTCATGTCGGGAGGTTATTCTTTATTAAACAAAGACGTAACCCTAGTAGTAAAAGGTGAAAAAAGTACGGTATCTACATTTAAGAGTAATGTTAAAGATTTATTAGAAGAACAAAATATCAAATACGACGGAAATGATATAATAAGTATAGGATTAGATAGCAAACTATCAGATGGCACAGAAATAGAAGTAATAGATGTTAGAGAAGAGACTATAAAAGAAAATAAAGAAGTTCCTTTTGAAGTAAATATAGTCGAAGATAAAGAATTATTAAAAGGTAAGACTGAAGTAGCTAAAGAAGGGCAAGTAGGAAAAAATGAATTAGTTTACAAAGTAACTTATCATAACGGAAAAAAGGTGGAACAGAAATTCACCGAAGAATTAGTAGCTATAGAACCGATTAATAAAGTTGTTAAAAAAGGGACTAAAGTAGAAGTGCAGGTAGCATCATCTAGAGGAGAGAACATGAGAAAGCAGCCAAGTTCAAACTCGAATAAAAATACATCAAGTAACAATCAAGGTAGTACTAAGGGTAAAAATATAAAAGTTGTAGCTACTGCATATACAGGTGATAGTATAACATCTACAGGAACAAAGCCTAAATGGGGTACTATAGCTGTAGACCCTAGTGTTATACCTTATGGAACGAAAGTGTATATACCACAGTTTGGAAAAACATTTATAGCAGAAGATTGCGGAAGTGCTATAAAAGGAAATAAGATAGATATATATATGAATGATGAAAACTCAGCTAATAGTTGGGGTAGAAAAACAATAGACATATGTATAATTGGATAATACTAATTTCTAACAGCTAAACTTGAAACGGTTCACCTACGCATGGCTGAAGCAACGGACCTGATTTTTAAGCCGTGTGTAGGTGAATATATTTAATTATATCAAGTAAAAATTCATTTAAATAATTTAGAAAAAAAGTTACAAATTATAGGGAGATTGTTTGATAATAACACGAAATATATACAATGAAAATAAATTTATTTATAAAAAAATGTTGAAAATATAATATAAAAGTGGTATTATATACAGTATAAATACATATGGGAGTGGATGGGTGCTGGTGTGCCCTCTAGTCTTCAAAACTAGTATGAGGAGTTAATAGCTTCTTAGGTGGGTTCGACTCCCACGCATTCCCGCCAATAAATAAAAAAGAACTCAATTGAGTTCTTTTTTATTTTGAACGAAATTATATTTCATCTGGGTTATTGATAAATATAATTCGCAACCTCTTAAATCTGAGTAATGAACCTTATGTAGGTCATTAACAATATGAGTGAAGCGAATCTCTTATTTGTTGTGAAATTATTATTATCGTATAATCTCTTCCTTTGAAAGTATAAATTTGTCTTGAGAGTCGTTCCAACTATAAATTTCTTTTCTAGTTATTTCGCTAATTTTTTCAAGTTTGTTTTCAAAATTTAAAGATGAAGAATTTACGTTATATGTAATAGTTGTTATTATACATAGTATTTTAGGAATGTTGCCTGATAAATAATCAATAGAAGCTTTTTCTACTTCTTTACAAGTAGTATTATTATTTTTGAATATTTTTTCACTATATATATTTTGCTGGAATATAGATTTTAAAATAGTATCTCCTTTTATAAATACTTCAAAAAATTCTCTTTTACTAAATTCATTTGATGAGTTAGTATCAGTTTGATCGACAACTAGAAAATTCTTATAAAAGTAAAAATCATTGATACAGGCTAAGTCATCTACTAGATATTCAAACTTATAATTAGTATCACTTATTTTACTATAAATTGCTATAAAAGAAACTTGTTCAGGTAATGATAAAGTAAAAGCAATTTTATTTTCAGTATCATTAGGTATAGATTCAACAATATTTAATTCTATATAGTCTGCATATTTTATAAGATTATTTTTATTAGTATCTTTTAAAATTGATAAAATTAAATTATAATTATCATTATTATGTATAGCGGTTTTAGCATAAGAAATGGATAATAAATCTTTATGGTTATATTGATTTACCAGTAAATTACAGAAAATAAGCAAGTTTATTATAAGTAGAAAACCTAACAGATTTATAAATTTATTCAAATTAAACCTCCTTAATTATTTAGGGATTAATATTAAAATATATTCTGTTAAGTAAAAATAAATAACTTTAGGAGAACGATAGAAATGGAAAAAAATTTTACAACAAGAACTAGCTTAATAATAGGAGACGAGGGCGTTGAAAAACTTAAAAATTCAAATGTAATTGTATTTGGTGTGGGAGGTGTAGGGAGCTTTGCAGCTGAAGCAATTGCAAGAGCTGGAGTAGGTAATCTTACAATAGTAGATTTTGATGATGTAGATATAACTAATATAAATAGACAACTTCCAGCGTTACATTCTACAGTAGGGAAGTATAAAGTAGAAGTTATGAAAGAAAGAATGCTTGATATTAATCCGAATATTAACATTAAGGCTATTAGAAAAGTGTACAATAAAGACACAAGTGAAGAAATATTATGTGAAAACTATGATTACGTAGTAGATGCTATAGATATGGTTACATCTAAAATACACTTAATAGAAACTTGTAAAGCTAAAGGGTTAGAAATAATAAGTTCTATGGGAATGGGAAATAAATTAGATCCAACTAAAATAGTAGTTACAGATATACATAAAACAAGTATGTGTCCTCTAGCTAAAGTAATGAGAAAAGAACTTAAAGATAGAAGAATAAAAAAATTAAAGGTTGTTTATTCAACAGAACAGCCAATAGAATTAAAAAAGAAAATTTTAAATGGAAAAAAAGTTACACCAGGAAGTACATCATTTGTACCTTCTGTAGGAGGATTAATAATAGCATCTGTTGTGATTAATGATCTACTTAATAAATAAATATTCAATTATATATTAAATAAGGAATAGGTTTAAATCTATTTCTTATTTAATATATTCATAATTCTTTTTTGTATAAATAGTTTCTCCATCACTGTAAAATACCATATCTCCAGATAAATCAGTTCGATAAGTAATAATATCACTATTTGAGAGGTTATCTAATGTGCTTCTATGAGGATGACCATATTGATTTTTATAGCCACAAGATATTACGGCAACATCGGGTGTTGTTTCACTTAAAAAATTCATACTAGTTGATGAACTACTTCCATGATGTGCAACTTTTAAAAAATCTACATCTTCTAATTGAAATGAATTTATAACATCATTTTCAGTGCTTAGTTCAGCATCACCAGTAAATAAAAAAGACTTGTTTTTAAAATCCAATTTAAATACAATAGAGTTCAAATTATTTTCATGTTGAATAAAGGAAGGGCTTAAAACTAATAAATCTATATATTCTTCGATGTTAAGAATGTCTCCTTTATATAAATAATTTATAGCTATATTTTTATCAGAACAAGCAGTAACAAGATTTTTATATGCTAAAGAATCTGTACTTTGTTCAGGCATGTATATAGACTTAACTTGGAATTTTTTTATAATGCTGTCTAGACCACCTATATGGTCTGAATCAGGATGTGTAGCTATTACGTAGTCTATATACTTTACTTTTTGTTTTTTTAAATAACTTTTAACTATATGTTCACTATCATCAGTTCCTCCATCAACTAAAATATTTTTAGTGTTAGGAGTTTGTATCAAGATGCTATCTCCTTGGCCTACATCAATTATATGAATTTTCATATGGGAATTTTTGCTACAACCGCTTAAAAATGATATTATAATAAGTATTAAAGAAAACAGTACTTTTTTCAATTAGACAATCACTCCATTCAATATATGTTTATAGAGATATAATATGGGTAAAATAAGTTAATATAAATTGTTACATTTTAGATTTTATACAAAAAAATATAATGTGATTCATAATGATATAAATAAAATATTTGAAATAAAAAAAATATGAAATAAAGTATTGATATAATTTATCAAAATAAATTATAGACTGAAGACGATAAAAGAAACAACGGGAGGATTTTATGATTTTTAAACAAATTAATATAAATTCAAAACAGGAGTTAGATCCATATTTTGAACTGGTAGACTATGAAGCTTGCGAATATTGTTTTAGCACTTTATATATGTGGCAACATGTTTACAAAACAGGATATTATATAGGTGAAGATTTTGCAGTTATAGTAGGGGAATATGAAGGTGATAGTTTTTCTATATTACCTTTAGCTAATAAAAATAAATTGCCTGAAGTAATTGAATTTGTATTAAAATATTTTGAAAAAGAAAATAAGAAAATTTATTTTAGAGGAATAACGAAGGAAGTAGTACAATTTTTACAAGAAAAGTATCCTCATAAATTTGAGTATATAGAAGAAAGGGATTTATTTGATTATATATATGATGCGGAAAGCCTAAAAAATCTACAAGGAAGAAAGAATCAAAAAAAGAGAAATCATATAAATTATTTTCTAAAAGAATATGAAGGAAGATATGAATATAAACTATTGGGAAAAGAAAACTTTGAAGAGTGTCTATATTTAATAAAAGAATGGGCTAGTAATAAAGAAGAGAATGATGGATTTGATGAAGGTGTGGATGATGAATTTTTGGGAATAAAAAAGCTATTCAATGATTATGATATATTAAAAGACAAAATAAGAGTAGCTGGAATATATATTGATAGAAAATTACAAGCATTTACAATAGGCGAAATTTTAAATGAAAATATGGCTTTAGTTCACATAGAAAAGGCAAATCCAAATATAAGGGGATTATATCCGTATATAAATCAACAGTTCATAATAAATGAATTTGAATATGTTGAGTTTGTAAATAGAGAAGAAGATTTGGGTATAGAGGGTCTTAGAAAAGCTAAACTTTCATACCATCCATGTAGATTTGTTGAGAAGTATACTGTGAGGGAGGCGTAATATGAAAATTAGGTATGCTAGGGATAATGAAGTCGGGGATATAAAAAAAATCTGGAACTATTGTTTTGATGATGGTCAAAACTTTGTTGATTATTATTTTGCAAATAAATATAAAAACAAAAATACAGTGGTAGTTGATGAAGAAGAAGAAATAGTTTCTTCTCTTCAACTAAATCAATATAAATTAAGATTAAATGATAAAATATATGACACATCTTATGTAGTTGGTGTTTCAACTTTTCCTGAGGTAAGGGGAAGGGGGTATATGAAAAATATAATGAAGTTTACACTTAAAGAATTATATAAAAAAAATCAGTTAGTATCTATTCTTATGCCTATAGATTATAGACTCTATAGAAAATATGGATACGAACATTGCTACGATCAATTAGAATATAATATAGACATAGAAGATTTAAAAAAATTTAAGATTGATGGAAGATTACATAAAGCGAGTGACTTTAACTTAGAAAATTTAGTTAATATTAGTAAAATATTTCTAAAAGATATAAATGGAAATGTAGAAAGAGATGAAAAATATTATGAAAATTTATTTAAAGAAATAAAAAGTGAAAATGGTCATATTTACATACATGAAGATAATGGATATGAAGGATATATAATATACTTTTTAAATGGAGATGTTATGTTTGTTAGAGAAATATATTATAAAAGTATAGATTCTTTAAAATCAATGTTAAAATTTATATATAATCACAATACTCAATGCAAAAAAGTTACTATATCAGCACCTATAAATGATAAAATTAGACTTGTATTAGATAATCCTAAGGATTGTGATATTAAAATAAAGCCATTTATGATGGGTAGGGTTATAAATTTAAAGGGATATTTAGAAAGTTTATATATAGAAAGTAATTTAGAAAGCAGTGTAAATATTTTAATAAATGATGAATTCATAAGTGAAAATAATGGAATATTTAAAATGTCATTAAAAGATAATAAATTAGAAGTAGACAAAGTACATGAAGGATATGATGCGTGCTTTGACATAAATACTATAACGCAGCTAGCTTTTTCATATATAGATATAGAAGAAGCTTTAATATTAAACAATGCACAGGTAAGTTGTGAAGTGGTAGAATTATTTAGTAAGATATTTAAAAAGAAAAATAATTATATAAATGAATATGTATAGGAGATACCGTTTAGGTATCTCTTTTTAGATACAAGGAATTTATAATTTTTCTGATTTGTAAATAAATTATAAATTTCAACCCCTGAGCTTGAAATAGTTCGCCAACACGTTGCTCAAGCAGCGGGCCTGATTTTTGAGCCACGTGTTGGCGAAGTACTTTAGGCTACTGGCTACATAAGCGAAGTAAATTTTTTTCTATATAAATGTAAAATTTAAAGTTTAAAAATAGATAGTTTGAAAATAATTAAAAGTAAAAAGATTACTTGGAGGAATAATGAGAAGACCACTTCTTGTGATATTTATATTTATAATGTGTATATCGTTTATATATACAAATAATAAGTCTTTAGATAAAACCTATAACGATGATACAGTAGAGATAATAAGTGTGATAGAAAATAAAAAAGAAAAACAAAAATATTATGAATACAAATTAGGTGAATTTTTAGTGATAGACTATACTAAAAGTAAAAACCTAAAAATAGGTTCAAAAATAAAAGTAGTTGGAAAATTTAAAAGTATTGATGATATGAATTATGAAGATTTTAATTACGGAAGATATTTGAAGAGTGTAGGTTATAAAGGTCTTATATATATAAATAAATACGAAATTATAGGAACAAATTTACTATATAAAAAATTAGGAAACCTTAAAACATATATAAGAAACACAACAAGATATTTATATAAGAAAAATTCGGATTTTATAAATTCTTTAACTTTAGGAGAAAAAGAACAGCTAACAAAAGAAGAAAATGAAATGTTTTCTAGGACAGGAACAAGTCATATTATAGCTATATCAGGGCTTCATACAGGAATACTGTGTATTTTAGTTTCGTTTATAATAGGAGGGATAAATAGATTTTATAAATTGTTAATATTAATTGTTGTTATGGGATTATATTGTCTTATGATAGGGACGGCACCATCTGTAGTAAGGGCAATATCATTTGTAATAATTTTATATATAGCAGTTTTTCTTGATAGAAAAAGGGATGGAATGAGCGTATTATCTTTAGTGGGTATATTTTTAATGATAAATAACCCATACATTATATATAATATAAGTTTTCAATTGTCTTTTCTTGCAACATTGTCTATAATATATTTCTATGGTTATATAAATTATGTAATAAAGCTAAAGTTAATATCATTAACTTTAGCATCTAATGTATTAACACTACCTATAATATATTATAATTTTAAAGGTATACCTATAATTTCTATTATTAGTAATATAATAGTAGTACCTTTTATAGGAATCATAATATATATGAGTATTATAAGTATAACTATATTTAAGATGAATATAGGAATTGCAAAAATTATAGCTTACTTTAATATGATAATAATAAATAATATATATTTTTTATTAAACATATTAAGTGATTTAGATTTTGCATATATAGAAATAGATAATCCAAGTATGGTTTATGTAATAACTTACTATATAGCAGTGTTTTCATATATGATTTATAAAGAATTAAAGGTTATGAAGGAGCAAACAAATGAATTACAAGGATATTATAAATAATCTT
Organism: Romboutsia sp.; assembly: GCF_035470145.1. Lineage (GTDB taxonomy): Bacteria > Bacillota > Clostridia > Peptostreptococcales > Peptostreptococcaceae > Romboutsia_D. Next base: position 11,981 of record NZ_DATIRC010000126.1, on the reverse strand, counting down.
AAAAATAAAAATTTCGATAATATATATCTTTTTTATGGAAGAGAGTATTATTTAATAGAAAATACTATGAAAGTATTTAAAGACAGTTTGAGCGAAGGTATGATTGATTTTAATTTAGACATCATAGATGGAAAAGAAACTACATTAGATCAGCTTATAAGCTCTATAGAGACACTTCCTTTTATGGATGATAGAAAAATAGTAATAGTAAAAGATTTTGAATTATTAAAAGGGAAGAAAAAGAATTTTAGCGATAGTGATGAAAAATATTTAATAGACCATTTAGATAATATGCCAGAAAGTACAGTATTAGTTTTTGTAGTTTACGGAGATGTCGATAAAAGAAAGTCTTTAGTAAAAAAAATAGATAAAAAAGGTATAGTATTTAATTGTGATAAACTATCTGACATGGACCTATTTAAATGGGTTAAAAAGAAGTTTGAAGTTAATAATGTAATAATAGACAATCCTCAGATAATGTATTTTATAGATCAAGAGGGTTATAGAGATAAAAGTAGTGAAAAAACTTTATCAGATTTAGAAAATGAAATAAGTAAAATAAGTTCATTTGTAGGAAAAGAAAATAAAGTAACTAACCAAGTAATAGATAAACTTTCACAGAAAAAAGTAGAAAATGATATATTCAAATTAATAGACTATATAGGAGATAAAAATTCCTCTAATGCTATTAGAATATTAAGTGATATGATACATGAAGGTGAATCTGTTCTTGGTATATTTTCTATGATAGCTAGGCAATTTAAAGTAGTAATGCAGGTAAGACAATTACAAATAGAAGGACATACATCAAAAACGATAGCGGAAAAATTAAAAATACATCCATTTGTAGCAGGAAAGGCATTAAAACAATCTAATAATTTTTCTGATGATGTAATAATAGAAATGTTAAATTATATACTAGAAAGTGATTATAAAATAAAGAATGGTTTGATTAGAGATACTTTAGCTTTAGAAATGCTAGTAAGTAAATATTGTCAACGTAAAATAAGTTAAATAAAAAAACCTTAGATATAGAAAAATTTTTATCTAAGGTTTTTTTATGCGCAAATATAAAGAAATAATAAAAAACCCCTGATTTTTGATCAAGGGTTTATATCTATTAAGCTTAAACGGCTAATTAAGCGTTCATTCCGTTTAACTTTTGAGCTAATTTAGCTACTTTTCTAGCTGCAGCGTTCTTGTGTATAGTTCCTTTAGAAGCTACTTGGCATATTCTCTTTTGAGCATATTGGAACTTTTCAACAGCCTCTTCTCTATTTCCTGCAGTAACAGCTTCTTCGAATCTTCTTATTGCAGTTTTAACTTGAGATTTTCTAGCTCTATTTAAAGCAGTTTTCTTTTCGATAACTTTTATTCTCTTTTTAGCTGATTTTATGTTTGCCACCGTGTTCACCCCCTTGTGCGTATTTTATTATATTCATCGTCAACATATTAGATTTTAACAGAAACAAATCTAAAAATCAAGGATAATTATTTATAATTTTCAATATAATATCTTTTTCTTTTGACTTTTTAGATTATAACCCATATAAAAATAATTTACAACATTCAAATTAAATATTCAAAGGTTTATAAAATTATAATTTTGTTATAACACATATGAAATTGTATTTAATTTATAATTGTGAGTAAATAGAATTTTCGTATACGCACTTAAACATAGCCATCACTTAAATTTTTAAAGAAGATTTTGTTATAAAATACTAAAATTTGTTAACACTTATAAATAGCATTTAAATTGTACTTGGAGGTTTAACATGATTAGTATAAGAACAGACTTAGCTCTAGAAGCTACAGAAATGTGTGAAGATGGGCAATCTTCTAAAGAAATACCTGGAGTAAAACTTGAAAAAAAGGAACTAGAAAATTGCATAGTAACAAAAGTTGAAGTTATAGATGAGCAAGGATCACAAATAATGAACAAAGGAATAGGTAAGTATATAACATTAGAAAGTAATCTTATGAAATTTGATGATGATGAATCTAGAGAAGAAATAATAAATTATTTAAAAGGTGAATTGGTAGAAATTTTAGGAACTGACAAAACTAAAAAAACTTTGCTTATTGGTCTTGGGAATTGGAATATAACATCGGACGCATTAGGCCCTAAAACAGTATCTAAAACTTTAGTAACTAGACATATATTTAAAAATTATAATAAAGATTATGATGATGACTTTACAGAAGTTGCAGGTTTAAGTCCAGGAGTTATGGGATTGACAGGAATTGAAACTAGTGAAATTGTAAAATCTATAGTAGATAAAATAAAACCAGATAGAGTAATAGCAATAGACGCTTTAGCATCAAGAAAAATGGAAAGAGTAAATACGACAATACAAATATCAACTGCGGGTATATCACCTGGAGGAGGAGTTGGAAACAAAAGAAAGGCATTAAACAAAGAATACTTAGGCGTAGATGTTATAGCTATAGGAGTTCCAACAGTAGTAGATGCGGCAACACTTACTAGTGATGTGTTAGATTTAGCTATTGATAATTTAATGAATCAATCTGAAGATGTAGAAAATTTTTATGCAATGCTAAAACAATTAAAAGAAGAAGAAAAATACCACTTAATCAAAGATTCATTAGACCCATATGATAAAAATCTAATAGTAACACCTAAAGATATAGATGAAACAATTGAAAATTTATCAGTAATAATAAGTGAAGGATTAAATAGGTCTCTTCATCCAGGTAGGATCACCAAATAAGGAGGAGAAAGTATGTTCAAAAAACGCATTAAGGCATTTGTTATGTCCTGTGTGTTAGTTTGTATTTTACCTGTAATATCTTATGCTATGGATAAAGATGAGTTCTTGAAGTTTTTAGTAAATTCATCGTATCCGGAATCAAAGGTTGAAGATACAGAGAATGGGAAAGATAAAAATGAGGAAAATGCAAATAATGAGAAAAATGAAAAAGAATATATAAAATTTCATATAGGAGAAGAAAATATACCAACTATAAATGAGAATCAAAGTACAGAAAAAAATGTAATTATTGGTAATTCTAAATATCAAAATGATATAAGGGTTACTAAAGAAAATCCTAGAATGTTAATATATCATACACATTCAGAAGAAACATACTCTAATTCACCTGAAGGAAACTACCATTCAAAAGATAAGGCAAACTCAGTAATGGCAGTGGGGGAATTATTAACAGAAGAGTTAAGTAAAAAAGGATGGGGAGTAGTTCATACAACAAAATATCATGACTATCCTGATTTTAATAACTCTTATGCAAGTAGTTATAAGACAATACAAGAAATGTTGTCTAAATATAAGAGTATAGATATAGCTATAGATATACATAGAGATGCAAGAGATGTAAAAAATGAATCTCAAAAAAAAGCAGAAGAAGAAAGGTTGACTGCAACTATTAATGGAGAGAAAGTGGCAAAATTTTTATTTGTAGTTGGTGCCAAAAATCCTAATGTAGATGAGGTAAAAGCGTTAGCAGAAGATATAACTAAATTTGGTCAGAAAAAATATCCGGGACTAGTACTTCCAGTAGTTGTAAAACCTTATGGGAAATTCAATCAATACCTAGCTAAAAATCATATGCTTATAGAGGTAGGAAGTAATGGTACTAGCACTGAAGAAGCTAAAGCTAGTGCAAAATACGTAGCACAAGTATTAGACGAATATTTTAAAACAAAGTAAGTCGACAATCCAACAGGAGAAACAAATGAGTAGATTAGAAAAAACTATACAAAAAAAATCGAAAAGAAGAAAATTAAGATTTATAAGTAAAGTACTATTTATTTTGTTTATGAGTATAAATTTGATGGTATGTATCTTTATAGTAGATAAAAATGCAAAAATGATGTTAGGTAAAGAAACATATAGTATACAACCAGTTATAAGAGATATACAAATGTTTATAAATGTAAAAGTTGGATATATAAACGGAATTACTAAGGGGTTATTAGCACAGTTCAATAAATGATGATAAAAAATAAGGCTTATTAAAAAGATAAGTCTTATTTTTGTTCACCTTATTTACATAAAAGAGGATATATTATAAAATAAAAGTTATGATAATAATAAAAGGAGGAATAAAGGTGGACAGCAAACAAAGTAGAACTAGGAATTTTAGTATAATAGCGCATATAGACCATGGTAAGTCTACCTTAGCTGATAGATTAATACAAAAAACAGGACTTGTTAGTGATAGAGAAATGAAGGATCAATTATTAGATAATATGGATCTTGAAAGAGAAAGAGGGATCACTATAAAGCTTCAAAATATAAGATTAATATATAAAGCTAAGGATGGAAATGAATATTACTTAAACCTTATAGATACACCAGGTCACGTAGACTTTAACTATGAGGTATCTAGAAGTTTGGCGGCATGTGAAGGAGCTTTATTAGTAGTAGATGCAGCTCAAGGTGTTGAAGCACAAACTTTAGCTAACGTTTATTTAGCTTTAGATCAAGATTTAGAAATATTACCAGTTATAAATAAAATAGATCTTCCAAGTGCTAGACCAGATGAAATAAAAACAGAAATAGAAGATATAATAGGACTTGATGCAAGTGAAGCACCACTTATATCTGCAAAAAGTGGTTTGAATATAGAAGATGTATTAGAAGCAATAGTAGAAAAAGTACCAGCACCAACAGGTGACAAAGAAGCACCTTTAAAAGCTTTAATATTTGACTCTTACTATGATGCTTATAAAGGTGTTGTAGCATATGTTAGAGTATTCGAAGGTACTGTAAAAAAAGGTATGACAATAAAAATGATGAATACTAACAAGAAGTTTGAAGTAACTGAAGTTGGTGTTATGGCTCCGGGCCAAAGAGAGCTTGATGAATTAGCAGCAGGAGATGTTGGTTACATTGCAGCTAGTATAAAAGATATAAGAAGTTGTCAAGTTGGGGATACAATAACAGATGCAGATAATCCAACGGATAATCCTATGGCAGGATACAAAAAAGCTACACCTATGGTTTATTGCGGTATATACCCAGGTGAAGGTGAAAAGTATGAAAACGTAAGAGATGCACTTGAAAAAATGCAAATAAACGATGCGGCACTTGAATTTGAAGCTGAAACTTCAGCAGCACTAGGGTTTGGATTTAGATGTGGATTCTTAGGCTTACTTCATATGGAAATAATACAAGAAAGATTAGAAAGAGAGTATGACCTTAATTTAGTAACAACAGCTCCATCTGTTATATACAGAGTAACTAAAACTGATGGGGAAGTTGTTATGATACAAAATCCAACAAACTTACCAGAGGTATCTGAAATAAGGATGATAGAAGAACCTATAGTTAAAGGTGATATAATAGTTCCTAAAGACTACGTAGGTGTTGTTATGGAACTATGCCAAGAAAGACGTGGAAACATGATAAATATGGAGTACATAGACGAAAAAAGAGTTATGCTTCACTATGATTTACCATTAAATGAAGTTGTTTATGATTTCTTTGATGCTTTAAAATCAAGAACTAGAGGGTACGGTTCTTTAGATTATGAAGTAAAAGGATACGTTCCTTCTCAACTTGTTAAGCTTGATATATTAATAAATAAGGAACAAGTTGATGCACTTAGCTTTATAGTTCACGAAACTCGTGCATACCCAAGAGGAAAAGCTATGTGTGAAAAATTAAAAAATGAAATACCAAGACATCAATTCGCTGTGCCAATACAAGCAGCTGTTGGTAATAAAGTAGTAGCAAGAGAAACTATAAGTGCACTTAGAAAAGACGTTCTTGCTAAGTGTTACGGTGGAGATATATCTCGTAAGAAAAAGCTTCTTGAAAAGCAAAAAGAAGGTAAAAAGCGTATGAGACAAATAGGATCTGTTGAAGTTCCTCAAAAGGCATTCATGTCTGTATTAAAATTAGATGAATAATAAATTTAAAGTTTTAAATTGTAGATTATATTAAATAGAAAGATGATTTCTGTATTATCAGAAATCATCTTTTTTAATTAATATTTTATAATTTATTTAGTTTATGAATAAGTTATAAATTCAACTGCTACATTTAATTAATGGATAGGATTTATATATTGTTAGTCATATAAGTTAAGTTTTGATAAAATTCATATTGTAAATATATTGATATAATATAGTGTAGAATATAATTATCAGTATAATAATGATTTATATTATTTAGGAGGTCAAAATGTTTTCTATACCCAACGAAAAAAAAGCAAAAGATGTAATGAATAAAGATTTTATAACCTTAAGCGAATCAGATAATTTAGGTAATGCGATAGATTTAATTATAAAACATAATGAAAGAGAAGTAATGATTATAAATGAAGAAAGAGAAATTAAAGGTATAGTATCATTAACTGATATTTGTAATATATCTAGAAAAAAAGAAAATTATAGATATATGTTAGTTAGTGAGTTTATGGCCCAAAATATAATATATGTAGATAAAGATGCAAAATTAGGTGAATGTAGAAATATAATGAGAAAAAATAATATAGGAGTTTTACCGATTTTAGAAGATAGTAAAATTTTAGGAGTTATTAATCAAAAACATATAAGAGATTTTTTATATATGGAGCTAGAAGACTATGGTATAACTGTTAAGCATATTATTGGAGAAATAAAAGAAGGTATATGCGCTATGAATTCAGATGGTATTGTAGTTTTATGGAATAGGTTCATGGAAGAACGATATGATATAAAATCAGAAGATATAGTAGGGAAGCATATGGAGATATATCTTAAAGATACAATCTCTGCTAAAGTTTTACATACAAGGACTAGGGAAAGTGGAATGTATACTTGTGCAGAAAAAGATGTTTATGGTTTAGTAGATGCAAATCCTACATATATTGAAGGTGAGTTTGTAGGCGTTGTTTGTACAGAAGTAGATATAACTGAAGCTAAAAAACTATCTCAAAAGTTAGATAAGGCTAAAGATAGATTGAAATACCTTCAAGATGAAGTTAAGAACTTATCCGGAGGTAGTTTTGATAGTATATTAGGTAAAAGTTATAAATTAGAAAAAGCTAAGGAAATAGCAAAAAGAGTTTCAAAAACAACTAGTAGTATATTTATATTTGGGGAAAGTGGTACTGGTAAAGAAGTTTTTTCAAGAGCTATACATGATTACAGTGAAAGAAAAGGACAGTTTATACCTGTTAACTGTAGTGCTATACCATCAGAATTATTTGAAAGTGAATTTTTTGGTTATGAATCAGGTTCATTTACAGGTGCAAATAAAAAAGGAAAGATGGGTATATTTGAGTTAGCTAAAAATGGAACTGTGTTTTTAGATGAAATAGCAGACTTACCGTTAAGTATGCAAGCTAAACTGCTTAGGGTTCTTGAGGAAAAAGAAATTAGAAGAATAGGAGGAGAAAAAGTTATAAAGGTAGATGCTAGGATAATATCTGCAACTAATAAAAACTTATTAGAATTAATTAAACAAGGAAAATTTAGAGAAGATTTATATTATAGATTAAATGTAGTTCAAATTGACCTACCTGCTCTTAGAGAAAGGAAGGAAGATATAGCTATATTAGTATATAAATTTATAAAAGAAATATGTAAACAAAACAATAAAGAAATTTTAGAAATAAGTAAAGAAGCTATGAAGGCGTTGCAAAAATATAGATGGAAAGGAAATATAAGAGAACTTAAAAATACTATGGAAAATGTAGCGATATTGTCTAGAGGAGATATAATTGAAATAGATGATATACCGGAGTACATATTAGATGAAGTTAAGGATAATAATATAGAAGAAGAATATCCTTTAGATTTAACTAAAGCGATAAGTAAATTAGAGGTGAATACAATAACTAAAGCAATGCAAATGGCTAATGGTAATAAAGCAAAAGCGGCTAAAATTCTTAATATACCAAGAACCACATTGTATTATAAAATGGAATTATACAATATAAAAACGTCTAAAAATGGACAATAGACGGAAAATGGACATTTTTTAAAAAATGATTAATAAACAAGCTAAATAAAGATATGTGACAAAATAACGATTGATAAAATGATAAAATAAAGGTTAAAATGTCGAAATATAGACAATTTTAACGTAAAAAATTAATCGTAGAGCATACACTTATGTTGAAAATTATATAAAAATGAGGTATAAACAAATCGAAAAAGTGTTAATCTATAGATAAAATCTATAAAAAAGATAAAATCTATAGATTAAATTGTTTTTATAAACATATATAAAAAATTTGGCATGATATTTGCTTATATAAACAGTGTGATTTAAAATGTGAAATGATATTTGCTTATATAACAATAGAGAAAAATAGACAGGTGGTGATAAATATGATATTTAAGATGGAATTGAGGCAACATGTAGGAGCGCCATGCAAACCTATTGTTGAAGTTGGAGACGAAGTCAAAAAAGGTCAACTTATAGCACAACCTCAAGGACTAGGAGCAAATATACATGCTAGTGTATATGGTACAGTTACTGATATAACAGAAACTTCTATAATAATAGAAGCTGATAAAAACCAACCAGATGAGTATGTAAAGATAAAAGATACGACTTCTAATTTAGAAGCTATACAAGAAGGTGGTATAGTTGGAGCTGGTGGAGCTGGTTTCCCAACACATATTAAACTTAATGTAGATCTTACTGGCGGTTATATTATAGCGAATGCTGCAGAATGTGAACCTGTTTTAGGGCATAATGTAGAATTTATGGAAAAAGCCCCTGAAGTTTTAGTTAGAGGATTAAAGTATATGTTAGATATAACTAAAGCGGAAAAGGCTTACATAGCTGTAAAGCCAAAATATAAGAAGTCTTTAATAGCATTAGGAAAAGCTTGTAAAGATGAAAAAAATATAGAAATTAAATATTTACCGGATATGTATCCAGCTGGTGACGAAAGAGTTATAATAAGAGAATTATTAGGAATAACTCTTGTTCCAGGTCAACTTCCAATAGAAGCTAAAGCAGTTGTTTCTAATGTGGAAACTATAAAACGTATAGTTGAAGCAATAGAAGAAAGAAAACCTTTTATATCTAAAGATATAACTGTTGGAGGAAGAGTAAAAGGAGCAGAAAATCATGGTAGAGTATTTATGGATGTTCCAATAGGAATGCCAATAATAAACTTTATTGAAGAATGTGGCGGATATGTAAAACCTTATGGTGAAATCGTTTTAGGAGGACCTTTTACTGGTAGACATGGTGAAGAGCAAAGTCCAGTAACTAAAACACTAGGAGGTATATTAGTATCAATGCCATTACCTAACGAAACTAAAAAGTTAGGAATCATTGCTTGTGAATGTGGAGCTCAGGAAGATCGATTAAAAGAAATCGCATCTTTAATGGGAACAGAAGTTGTGGCAGAAGAAAGATGTAAAAGAATGACTGAAGTAAATGGCAGATTTAGATGTGATTTACCAGGAATATGCCCAGGACAAGCAGAAAAAGTACTTAAGTTAAAAAGTCAGGGAGCAGAGGCTGTACTAATAGGAAATTGCGAGGACTGAACTAACACAGTGATGCAAGTGGCACCTAGGTTAGGAATGCCTGTATACCATAGTACTGATCATGTCTTAAGAGCTTCAGGACATAAAATATATAGAAGAAAAAAATAGTGTGAGGAGGTATTTGTAATGTCAATAACTGTAGAAACAGCTAAAGCTCATGCTAAAGATCCAGCAATATGCTGCTGTAGATTTGAAGCAGGAACTATAATAGAACCATCAAACTTAGAAGATCCAGCAATATTTGCTGATTTAGAGGATTCTGGATTACTAACAATACCAGAAAATTGTTTAACAATAGATCAAGTTTTAGGTGCAAAATTAACTAAAACTATGGATGCTTTATCACCTTTAACAGCTGATTGCTTAGAAGGTATAGTAGCAACTGAAGAAGTTGTTGAACAAGCTGTAGTAGAAGAAGTTAAAGAGGTGACTCCAGTAGCACCTGTATCTCCAGTAGCGCCTGTATCTGGTCAAACAATAAAGATACATATAGGTGAAGGAAGAGATATAAACTTAGAAATACCTTTAACAGTAGCTCAAGGTATGGGTGTAGTACCAGCTGCAACTCAAATATCAGAAGTAGCAGCACCAGTTGTCGAAGCTAAACAAGAAGCTAAGGTAGAAGAAGCTAAGGCTATAAGAAGCTTAACTAAAAAACATTTTAAAATAGAAAATGTAGTTTTTGCTGAGGAAACTAAAATAGAAGGAACTACTTTATACTTAAGAAAAGCTGAAGAGTTAACTAAGGAAGCTATAGAAACAGAAGAATTAGTTGTAGATATGAAAGTTGAAATAATAACTCCAGCTGAATATAACCAATATAGTGAAACTATAATGGATGTTCAACCTATAGCTACTAAAGAAGAGGGAGAAATAGGTGAAGGTGTAACTAGAGTATTAGATGGTATTATAATGATGGTAACTGGTACAGATGAAAACGGAGTTCAAATAGGTGAATTCGGTTCTTCAGAAGGTGTATTAGAAACTAACATAATGTGGGGAAGACCAGGTGCTCCTGACAAAGGTGATATATTCATCAAAACTCAAGTAACAGTTAAAGAAGGAACTAACATGGAAAGACCAGGACCTTTAGCTGCTCACTGTGCATCTGATTATATAACTCAAGAAATAAGAGAAGCTTTAAAGAAAGCTGATGAATCTTTAGTAGTTGATACTGAAGAATTAACTCAATACAGAAGACCTGGTAAGAAGAAGGTTGTTGTAGTTAAGGAAATAATGGGACAAGGGGCAATGCATGATAACTTAATATTACCTGTAGAGCCAGTTGGAACATTAGGAGCTAAGCCAAATGTTGATTTAGGAAACGTTCCAGTAGTATTATCTCCAGTCGAAGTATTAGATGGTGGTATACATGCATTAACTTGTATAGGACCTGCATCTAAAGAAAACTCTAGACATTACTGGAGAGAGCCATTAGTAATAGAAGCTATGAAAGATGAAGAAATAGATTTAGTAGGTGTTATATTTGTAGGATCTCCTCAAGTAAATGCTGAGAAATTCTATGTATCTAAGAGATTAGGTATGATGATAGAAGCTATGGGTGTTGATGGTGCTATAGTAACAACTGAAGGATTTGGAAATAATCATATAGATTTCGCATCTCATATAGAGCAAATAGGTAAGAGAGGCATTGCAGTAGTTGGTGTTACTTTCTCAGCTGTTCAAGGTGCATTAGTTGTTGGTAATGAATACATGAAATACATGGTAGACAACAACAAATCTAAGCAAGGTATAGAAAATGAAGTGTTATCAAATAATACATTATGTCCAGAGGATGCAGTAAGATCTTTAACAATGTTAAAAACAGTTATGGCTGGAGAAGAAGTTAAAGCTGCTGAAAGAAAATGGAATGCTAATGTTAAATTAAATAATGTTGAGTTAATAGAAAAGGAAACAGGTAAGAAAATAGAGCTAGTTGAAAATGAGCAAACTTTACCTATGAGTGAAAAGAGAAAGAACATCTACGAAAAAGATGCTCAATAAAAAATAAAAATAACTAAAGATTAAAGAAGGATGAAAAATTATGGACAGATTAAAATATATATCAACTGAGAGAATGTACGAAGGAGTAATCGTTGAACTGACTGACGGTGGGGTTACAATAGATTTAAAAGGTAGATTAGGTCAATTTAAAATACCGAAAAGAATGCTTATAACTGATTATGAACTAAAGATAGGTCTTGAGGTTGGATTCATGTTAAGTTATCCAGAAGTTTTAAGTCCGGAACCTAATCAAAAGTATGTAGATATAATCGAAAGAAATAAAAATAAAGAAGAAGGTTTAGATAAATAGAAGGGAGAGGAAAAAATTATGAGTCTAACAACAGTAAAAGGACTTCAATCTGAAATATTCGTTCCTATAACACCTCCTCCAGTATGGACTCCTGTAACTAAAGAATTAAAGGAAATGAGAATAGCTTTAGCTACAGCAGCAGGTGTACATTTAAAAACTGATAAGAAATTTAACTTAGCAGGA
>NZ_DATIRC010000125.1:0-1761 GCF_035470145.1 Romboutsia sp. | reverse complement strand
CAAATAACCGGTTTTTGTGTCCGTTGATTTATTATATTTAATTTATTTTTTCCGTTTCACTGTGTCTTTTGAAAAAATAAGTATATTTAAAAATGTTTGTTAAGCGTTGTTAATACTGTTTTAGAATACATTTTTTAAATGCCGATTCACGTGGTCATTTCCACCGATTCACGTGGTCATTTTCGCCGATTCACGTGGTCATTTTCGCCGATTCACGTGGTCATTTAACCTTTAAATCTATTGGTATAACACGCCGGAAGTATACCCTTAAAGACTTTAAAAGATTTAAAAAGATTTAAAAAAAGTATTTTTCAAATACCTTTGTTATTTATTTATTAATAAATGTGGTTATATAATTATATACTATGTCTAATATAATAGAAATATTTGTTTTAAAAGAATATTGTATACAATAATAGTTAAAAACATAACAAAGTATCGAATAATAAATAAAGATAAGTTCTATACTAAAAACATTGTTTTTAAAGAAAGATTGTGTTAATATTTAATTATGTTTAAAGTCCCTAGTTCGGAATATATTTTGTTTTTTCATATAAAAAAGACCTATCAATTGATAAGTCTTTTTATTTTTTTACTTTTTTACTCATACCATTTTACAACCACGCACGCGCGTCATTAGATTTTAATTCTTTTGCCTTGCCTTTTCTTTCAATTGTTATTTCTTCGTATTCTTCGTTCTGGACTAATGATATATATAAACTACAAGCATTATCAAATAAATATTTTTCAAATCCTTGTAGATTGATTAATTCAGACGGCAACACATGAAAAGTATATGCCGTTAAAGCTATTTCTTGAAAGCTATTATTAATCATTATTTTTTTTTAAAGTATCTAAACCTTTTAAACTAAAATTAAATAATTCTAACTTCTGATTCAAATTTAAAGGAACGGTACTTTCAAAATCTTGGTAAGTTGGTTTAACTAAAACTTGTTTAACTACTTCGTCAATATCCGGCAACATTTCTTTAATAACTTCTATATCGCTTGTGTTAACTTCGTTATTGCCTTCAACTATATTTTTGTGTTTTGATTTTTTTTGGAACTTGTCCAATACTTCCGGTTTTAGGAAATTACTTAACATACCGTCATTTTTTAATAATTCTTTTGATATGTCTAATTGTTTAACTAATACATTTATTTTTTGTTTTCCGTCCCAGTGTGTTATTTCAATCTCAAAACCTTGAGCTATTTGTTTTAATTGTTCTAAATCTAAAACTGCCATTGTTTAAACCCCCTAATAAAATAATAGTGCTATAAAGATATTATAACACTATTATATCAATAAATAAATATTATTATGCTGTTAATTCAGTTGCTAAACTGTCAACAAATTCCTTGTGATAAACGCTTTTTGTTTGTGCTGTGTTTTCCTTACATTCGATTTCAATTTCTGGCGTTGACCATTCTTGGTCATTGTGTTCGACACTAGATGTATAACCTATTCCATACCAAAAAGTATATTTTATGTATGAATCATTATTACCACCGGAATCATAATTTTCCGCGTAAACTTCAAGCGCTATCGGTGTTCTTGTTTGTTGTTCTTCGATTGTAGGGTGTTCCCAACCTGTATTATAATCGGTTACGTCTATAGTTTCTTCTATCAAAGTACCACCGCATAAATGAAGTAATGCTTCTATATCAAATTTAGCGTCCACTAAAGTCAATGTATACCCTGTAATTGTGTTTATTTCTTTTATTTCAGTTAAAACTTTACCGCCACCCCTTAAAATGCTTC
>NZ_DATIRC010000124.1:0-1537 GCF_035470145.1 Romboutsia sp. | reverse complement strand
AATTTAAAGACAAAGCTTTGTATACTAGGGAACAAGCTAATGAAGATTATGAGTGGATCAAACAAGTATCTAAAAAGGATATTCAAGACAAAGGCCTAAAACAAGCAAATAGTTCAGCATACTTAAATGCAGTTAAAGGCCAATGTGATTTAAATGATTTATGGCCAACTAAAGACAAGTCAGATAGCAACTCTACAGAGAATGAAATAGCTAAAGTATTAAAAGAAGCTTTGGGTGATATATAATGAATTTCCATGAGAAGCAATTAGAAGTATTAAGAAGCTTTAAGTATGATAATCCTAAGATATTAATATGTAGTGGTGCTAAAAGAGCTGGTAAGACTTATGTATTGTCTTTAATATTTATATGGCATGTGGCCAAGTATAAGGACATGAATTTATCTTTTATATTAGGTGGTACAAGTCAAGCTTCTTTAAGACGTAATGTTATTAATGATTTAGAGGTGCTACTCAATAGAGAAATTAAGTTATCTAAGGATAATTCTTTTGAACTATTTGGCAATAAAATATATTGTTTTCATGGTGCTAATTCTGATGCCTTTAAACAAATGAGAGGGTTTACAAGTGCAGGTGCTTTTTTAAATGAAGCTACTACATTACATGATAGTTTTGTAAAGGAAGCTATTTCAAGATGCTCATATGAAGGTGCTAGAATCTATATGGATACTAACCCCGAGAACCCAACTCATACCGTTAAAATAGATTACGTTGATAAAGATGGCCAAAGATTATCTAACGGTCAACTTAATATAAAAGCTTTTAATTTTACCCTATATGATAATACATTTTTAAATAGGGAATATGTTGAATCAATAGAAGCTTCCACGCCAAGTGGAATGTTTTTCGATAGAGATATATTAGGGGTATGGGTAGCAAGTGAAGGTGTAGTTTATAAAGACTTTAATAAAGATACTCATTACATAAAAACAATAGATGATATTAAATTTAAAAAGTATTTTGCAGGCGTTGACTGGGGTTATGAACATCACGGATCAATAGTAGTATGTGGTGAAGATTATGAGGGCAACTATTATCTAATAAAAGAAATTGCTAGACAACATAAGGAAATTGACTTTTGGGTTGATGAAGCTAAGAAAATAAAGTCAATGCATGGTGATATTACTTTTTATTGTGATAGTGCTAGGCCCGAACACGTTCAAAGGTTTAGACGCGAAGGTATTCAAGCTAGAAATGCAGACAAGTCGGTACTAAGTGGAATAGAGGTTGTATCTAAGCTTCTTAAATCTAATAAATTATTCGTAGTAGAAAACGAAGTAGATTTATTTAAAACTGAAATATACAACTATGTATGGCATAGTGGCAAAGACGAGCCTGTAAAAACTAATGATGATGTTTTAGATGCTTTGAGGTATGCCTTATACAGTGACAATAAGAAAAAAGGATTGCCTAGAGGATTTATCAATGCAAATATTTAAGAGGGGGTGATTATATGTTAACAAATTTAGACTTTTTAAAATTAGGTGCAAGTTTCCCACCTGCCAGCGAAACTGAAAGAC
>NZ_DATIRC010000123.1:0-2214 GCF_035470145.1 Romboutsia sp. | reverse complement strand
TCAGAGCTTATAAAACAAGGAATAGACTTAGAACAGGCTTACGAATATTCATTAATTAGAGTATTTGGAGATGCTCCAGGTGCATACGGAGCGGGTGTAAATAACGTAGTAGAAAGTAAAAAATGGAAAGATGTAACAGATCTTGGAAAAGTTTATACTACATGGGGATGTCATGCATATGGTAAAAAACTTCATGGAGAAAAGCTTCCTGAGGTATTTGCACTTAGAATGAAAAAAGTAAAAGTTGCTGTAAAAAATGAATCTACAAGAGAATTTGATATGCTAGATAGTGATGATTTTTATAATTACTTTGGAGGAATGGTAGCAGCTATTACTACACATAGTGGAGAACAAAAACCTGCTTATGTTCCAAGTACTTCTGATACTGACCATATAGAAACATTAACTCTTCATGAAGAAGCTTCAAGAGTACTACGTGCAAGAGTAAATAATCCAAAGTGGATTGAAGGGCTTAAAAAACATGGATACAAAGGAGCACAACAAGTTTCTAAAATGGTAGACTTCGCATTTGGATGGGATGCAACTACAAATGTAATTGATGATTGGATGTATGATTGTATTGCAAAAAGATATGCTTTTAATAAAGAAAATTCTGATTGGATTAGAGAAGTAAATCCAAGTGCATTACATAATATTGCAGAACGATTATTAGAAGCTAACCAAAGAGGAATGTGGAATGCTTCAAAAGAAAGTGTAGAAAGCCTTGAAAAAATATATATGGAAATGGAAGGTAATCTTGAAGAACTGGGATAGGATAATAAGGAGGAAATAATTTTGCATACTAAAAATAGAGTATTTCCATTTGTAGCTGTGATAGGTCAAGATTCTATAAAAAAAGCTTTAATTTTAAATATTATTAATTCTAACATTGGTGGGGTCTTAATTAGTGGAGAAAAAGGTACTGCAAAATCTACCATTGTTAGGGGAATAAGTAATATTACAGAAGATATAAATATAGTTGAACTTCCACTTAATGTCACTGAAGACAGATTAAGTGGAAGCATAAACTTTGAGCATGCTATAAAAAAAGGACAAAAGAAATTTGAAGAAGGTATTTTAAAAAAAGCACACGGTAATTTGCTATATGTAGATGAAGTTAATCTTTTAAGTGATCATATAGCAAAAACTTTACTTGAGGTATCAGCTTCGGGGGAAAATATTGTTGAAAGAGAAGGCATTTCTTTTACTCACCCATCAAAGTTTATACTGGTTGGAAGTATGAATCCAGAAGAAGGAGAACTTCGTCCGCAGTTTTTAGACCGTTTTGGATTATATGTAGAAGCAAAGGGAGAAAATGACATTAGAAAAAGGACTGAAATTATTAGACGTCGCCTAGAATACGAAAAAAATCCAACTTCATTTATAAAAAAATGGCAAGATGAAAATGAAAAACTTAGATTAGATATTAAAAAAGCAAAATATGACTTAAATAAAGTAGAAGTTAGTATAAATGCTATGAATCTTGCAGCTACAATTGCGAAAGACGCAAATTGTGCTGGTCATAGAGCCGAAATTACTATTATTGAAACAGCAAAAGCTCTTGCAGCATTAGATTCAAGGATTGCTTTAAATATATATGATATAAAAGAGGCTGCTAAATATGTTTTACCTCATAGAGTTAGGCAAAAACAAGAGCAAGAAGATAGCCTAGAAAATGAAAATAATAATCAACAAGAAGAAAATAATGAAAATCAAGATAAAAATAATGAACCAGAAAATAATCAAGAAACACAAGGTAACAATGATATAGAAAATAATGAAGCAGAAAGTCATGAACAAGATGATAGTATGATGGATTCATCTCAAGATGAAAACAGCAATGATGATTCTAATGATGATTTTAATCAGGAAACTAGCGATGAAGAAAATATGGATATATCATCAAATGAAATAATTGAAGAGGTTGGAGAAAGCTTTACAGTAGCCAAATGGTTATCTCAAAAAAGTCGTGATTTTGTAAATAAAGGAAGTGGAAGACGTAGCCTTGTAAAAACTTCTTCAAATCAAGGAAGATATGTACGATATTCTTATCCTAGAAAAGATAAAATAGATGATATTGCAATTGATGCTACACTTCGAGCAGCAGCCATACATCAAACTAAAAGAGATAAAAAAGGTAGAGCTATTGCAATAGAAAAATCTGATATAAGAGTTAAAGTAAGGGAAAAACGAACTGGAAATACCATTATTTTC
>NZ_DATIRC010000122.1:0-46489 GCF_035470145.1 Romboutsia sp. | reverse complement strand
AGTCTGCATCTGCATCTGAGTCTGCGTCTGCATCTGAATCTGCGTCGGCATCTGCGTCTGCGTCTGCGTCTGAGTCTGCGTCTGCGTCTGCATCTGCGTCTGCATCTGCGTCTGCGTCTGCGTCTGAGTCGGCTTCTGACTCTGCTTCTGACTCTGCTTCTGACTCTGCTTCTGCATCTGCTTCTGCTTCTGCGTTTGCTTCTGCTTCTGCGTTTGCTTCTGCTTCTTCTTCTGCTTCTGCTTCTGCGTTTGCTTCTGCTTCTGCGTTTGCTTCTGCTTCTGCTTCTGCTTGTCTTTGTTTCCTTTTCTCTTTTTCTTCTAACCTATCTGCTTTTGCTTGTTCTCGTTGTTGTTGTTGTTTTCTCTTCTCTTTTTCTTCTAACCTATCTGCTTTTGCTTTTGCTCGTTCTGCTTTTGTTTTTTCTCGTTCTGCTTTTTTATTCTCTTGATTTTCTAATCTATTCTCTTGATTTTCTGATCTATTAAATTTATTTAATTTTCTCGTTTTAATTATCGGTCTATTATTACACATTATTATTATCCTCCTATACATATTAGGTAGATGGTTATCCACCTGGTATATATATATTCTTATTGATATTAAATTGTTACATATAAATGTATAAAAACTTTTTTTAGAATAAAAAACGCCCTATAAATTCATAGGACATCTTATTTTTATCATTTTCGACGTTTTGTCACTTTTTCATTTTATAAATGCATTAATATAACTTTAATTCGTATATTATACAAATTATTATATCTATTGTAATATCCTAATAAGTAAAAAAATTATAACAATCCGTTGGTAATTTATCTATATCATATATACCAAAATTATATTTAGGAAGAAACTGTCTATTTGGTAAAAGTAAATTATCTATACTTTCGGAGAATCTATTATTTATAAAATAATATTCACCTTAAATTTTCCATGCAACTTTTAATGAAAAAAAGATGATTAACTGTATATCATTACCAGCTGATCATCTTTTTTATTAATCATCTATTTAATCTTTTTTCTTAACTTTGTGATATAATTTCTGTGTTTTAGTTTTATTAGATCCAGAATCTTTAGCTCCAACATGTAGACCATCTTCTATTCCTAGCTCTGATCCATGCTCAGAATACATGTTTCTCATTTCTGCTTTAGATTTTGGTCTGTCTTTTAGTCTGTTCTTATTATTGTTCATTGAAATTAATCCTCCTACAAATACTTTTGCATCTAAGATTAATTTATCCAAAAAAATATTAAATATAATATTTTTATATGAGTATTTACTAATTTTTATAGAGCCTACTATACACTCTGCTTTTTTCAAAAGCTATAACAATTGTTATAACTTTATATATATCAATATTTATATAAATATTTTTGTACTAAATTCATAATCTCATCTTTGTGAACTACTTTAATTTCTTCGATATTATTTTCATTCCCAAAAACAGTTAATGTTTTAGTTGAATTTTTATTTTCATCTTTTAAAAAGTATGCTTTAACATTTTGGTTTCTAGTTTTGTCATACGCTTCTATGTTAGCTACATTTTCTCCAACTATGTTGTATAATTCATCTTCACTCTTACCAATGTAATCATTAAGATCAATATTTTCTACCTTTTTTAGTAACATCCCTGATTCTTCATTATATTTATCTATGATTATATCTACGTTATTACTTACAGCTTCTATTTCAATATTATAATCAGAAAATTCATAAGTTTGAACTTCTGTAACCTTATTATTACTTAATTCTATATATAAAGCACTTCCCTCTAATTCGTTATCTGATGTATATTTAGGATATATTAATCTCATATTACTTGTTTCATCAAGTTTACCTAATGTGCCTCCATTTTCCATATCTACATAATATGTAGTGCAGTAAGGAGTACCCATATTTTTCAGAATATATTCATAATCTTTGTTCATTATTTCATTAACATCATTTTGAACTTTTGTCATAGTTTTTTGTTGAGTTGCTTCATCTGCTATAGTTGACTCTTCTCTTGTAGACTGTTTACTACAACCTGTAATAAATATACTCAATACAACAACACTAACTAATGCTCTCTTTAAATTCATTGATTAGTCCTCCTTCCGTTAATTTCAATATTTTTTACAATTATATCAAAAAACACCTTATTTTAAATAATATTTATTTATTGACCTGTAGAAATTATATACTATTTATTCAACTTTAATAATAGATAGTTTCATTTTGTAATATTTTTGTAACAGGATATATTTTCTAAGTTTAAATTGACATAAGATTAAATTTAGAAATTAAAAGTTAAATTATTTTAGTATTATATCAGATTAATGTTAAATAGGCAAAATTACATCGCATATATTAAAAGTTTATATTAAAATGGCTAAATGGTTTTAATTTTTATATATGCTATAATATATATATAATAATTAAAGGGAGCGATTAATAATGGATTTTAAGCAACTAGAGGTTTTCGTCGCAGTTTCTAAACATCAAAGTTTTTCTAAGGCTGCAAGAGAATTGTTTCTGACTCAACCTACTGTAAGTTCTCATATTCAAAATCTAGAAAGAGAATTAGATACTATACTAGTAAATAGAAATAATAAAAATATAACTTTAACTAAATCTGGTGAAATTCTTTATGACCATGCTATATATATACTGAATAATTGTAAAAAAGCAATTTATGATATAAAGGAGTATGCTGGCAAAATAGAAGGAATTATTGATATAGCTTGTAGCTCTATACCTGAAACTTATATACTTCCTGATTTTTTAAAAAGTTTTTCTAATAATTTTCCAGATGTTAGATTTAGCATTAGTCATTATGACTCTCAATATGCAATATCTGAAATTTTGAATGAAAGAATAAGTTTTGGACTAGTCGGATCAAAGGTCAATAACCCTCAAGTAGAGTATATAGATTTAATTGATGATGAATTAGTTCTTATAACTCCTTATAATTTAACTATACCTAATAAAAATAATTTTATAGATATAAATGAGTTACACAACCTAAAATTCATTATGAGAAAAGAAGGTTCTGGCACTAGAAATTTAATATTAAATACACTTAAAAAAAATAAATTTTCTATTGATAAGTTAAACATACTAGCTCATGTAGAATCTAATGAGTCTATAAAAGAAATGGTTAGACTAGGCTTCGGTGTTTCTTTTGTCTCTTATGCATCTTGTATTGATTACTTAAACTCTAATAAAATTAATTTCTATAGAATAAAGAATATTAATTTTACAAGAAAATTTTATTTTATATATTCTAAAAAGAAAATTTTCAACCCACTAGAGGACAGATTCTTAAAAAATCTATGTGATTATTTTGATGTAAAAAGATAGACCTTGTATGTAAATACAGGTCTATCTTTTTATTATATACTACGGTTATACATTTAAATTAAAAAATGCTTTATATCCTTTATACATTTCATATATATCAACTTTTGAAACTATTTCATGTGGAGCATGCATGTTTAGTACTCCTACGCCACAGTCTATAACCTCTGCTCCATAGTTAGCTAAAATATAGGCAATGGTTCCTCCACCGCCTTGATCTACTTTTCCAAGTTCAGCAGTTTGCCATACTACGCCTGCAGTATTGAATGTTCTTCTTACTTCTGCCATAAATTCAGCATTAGCATCATTACATCCACCTTTTCCTCTAACTCCAGTATATTTACTTAATACTAACCCATGTCCCATATATGCAGAATTTCTTTTTTCATAAACATCTGGGAAATTAGGATCATACCCTGCAGAAACATCAGCAGATAAAACCTTAGTGTTAGCCATTGCTCTTCTTACTTTTAATTCGCAATATTCTCCTTCTAATGCTATAAGCTCTGCTACAGTATTTTCAAAGAACTTTGAATGCATACCTGTATTTCCTTGAGAACCAACTTCTTCTTTATCAACGCATAAAGCGACTGCACAATACTCTGGCTCATTAGTTTCAATTATTGCCTTTACTGCACCATAAGAACATACTCTGTCATCATGACCATACGCTAATATCATTGACCTATCAAATCCTAAATCACGGGCACGTCCAGCTGGAATAACTTCTATTTCAGCACTTAAGAAATCTTCTTCTACCATACCATATTTATCATTTAGTATTTTTAATATATTTTGTTTTATAGCTTCTTTTTCTTCACCTTCTATGGGCATATGACCAATTAATATGTTTAGACCTTCACCAGTTATTCCATCTGCAAGTTTTTTTTGCATTTGGTCACCTGCAAGATGTACTAATAAATCAGTTATACAAAACACCGGATCTGCTTCATCTTCTCCAATACAAATATCTACTTTTTTACCATCATTTAAAATAACTACTCCATGTATAGCAAGTGGTGTTGCTGTCCATTGATATTTTTTTATACCACCATAGTAATGAGTTTTGAAAAATCCTAAATTAGCTTCTTGATATAATGGATTAGGTTTTAAATCTATTCTAGGAACATCTATATGTCCACCTATAACTTTCATTCCTCTTTCTAATGGATTTTTACCTATTACAAACAAAGCTACTGCTTTATCCTTATTTACTGCATAAATCTTATCTCCATTTACTACATTACCTTTTCTTATTGCTTCTTCTATTGATATGTATCCATTTGATTTAGCTATCTTTACTATTTCCCTAGCAGAAGTTCTTTCAGTCTTACCATTATCTAAAAAATTCATATATTCTTTAGAGTATGACATTACTTCATCTAATTTATTATTTTCTCTTTCTACTTCCCATGCATTTTTAAATTCATGTTTTAGGTCCATGGTATGCCTCCCAAATTTATATTATATTTTATATTAATTAGATTAACGTATAATTTTAGGTATGTAAAATGCTTAGTTATTATTTTTCTTATTATTTTTCATATACTCATCATATTCTTCTGGAGATACTACTTTAACATTATCTAACCTAGATCTAAAGTGAGCTCTAAAATTCTCTAAGTATTCTTTTCTTAACCCTTCTCTTTCTTTTATTTCTGCTTCAGTTAATCCCTCAGTTTTATTTTTCTTAGCTAATTCGTTTATTCTATCTAATTTCTTTTGATCAAACATTTTGTCATCATACTTAAAATATATATCTGTCTATTTTAAGTATTCTCCTTTCTTATTTTTTATAATTTAATAAAATATTTTATTACTTTTTAATGCTAATGTATTTTTATATTGCCTGAAAAATTCGTCTAAATTATCACTTATTATAGATATTCCCTTTTCTAAATCTTGTATACTTGACTTTGCTATATTTATCCTAAAAAATCTATCGTCAAGTAAGTTATCAAAGAAATAAGTTCCAGGAACAACGGATACACCCTTATCTAATAAAAAATCAGTAAAGTCTTGTGAGGAATATCCTCTTGGTAACTCTAGAAAAAAGTTAATTCCGCCATTACTATTTCTTACTTTTAGTCTATCGCTTAATTTTTCATTAATCAATTTTTTTGCTAATATATATTTTTGATTATATACCTTTTCTACCGAATCTAAATAGTTATTCCAATTAAAATACTCCATATAATAATACATTGATTTTTGAATAAGCCCTGGTGTTGATATATCTGATGAATGCTTTGCCCATAATACTTTTTTTAGTAGTTCATTAGGTATATCTACAATACCTATTCTAAGACCTGGCATTAGGATTTTCGAAAAACTTTTTATGTATATTACCCTGTTCTTATCGTCATAACTTTTTAACGGTTTATTATCCTCTGACTCAAATTTAAAATCACTTATAAAATCATCTTCTACTATATAAAAATCATATTGTTCAGCTAATTCTATTAGCTTTTTCTTCTTATACGGAGAATACGATATTCCTGTTGGATTTTGAAAATTTGGCATTGTATATATCAATTTAGGTTTTATTTTTTCAAGCTTTAGTTTTAATATTCCTATATCAATCCCATCATCCAGCATAGGTATTGATATTATTTTTGCACCTCTACTTTTAAACACTTGTATAGCACCACTATACGTTGGTTCTTCTACAAATACTACATCTGAATAGTTTATAAGACCCTTACAAACAATATCAATTCCTTGTTGTGCTCCAGATATTACTTGAACATTTTCTTTTGTAGTTCTTATTCCTTTATCTTCTAAATATCCTACTATCTTTTGTCTTAAATCATCAAATCCAAGACCCTCATCATATTCAAATATAGAACTTCCTTCTTCTGATAATGCCATATTTACTGCACTTTTAAAATCTTGTATAGGAAACATATTTGTTGACGGGTTCCCACTATCAAAATGAATAACCCCTTCTTTTTTTACCATAACTTCTTCTTTGTCTTTTTTAAGTACAGATACGAAAGTTCCACTTCCTACTGTTTTATATACGTATCGTTCATTTTCTAATAACTCATATACTTTTACAATTGTAGTATTGTTTACTCCTATATATTGAGCTAGTTTTCTTATTGGTGGTAGTTTTTCATGTTCTTTTATTTCTTTATCAACTATCATCTTTTTTATATGATTATATATTTGTAGGTATTTTGCAGTGTCTTGCTCTAATTTTATATTGTATTTTTCCATTTTATCACCACTTATATTTTTGATTAATTCCTTGATGGTTGTATTTATATTTGCTAATATGTAGTATGTATATATAATACCAAAATTTTAATAAAAAGGGGAACTTTTTATGTTTTATGATTACCACATGCACTCTAATTTCTCTAATGACAGTAAAACTGATATGGAGGATATGATAAAAAAATCTATAGATTTAGGTCTTAAGGAAATTTGTTTTACCGACCACGTTGATTATGACCTTGATACTGATTTTGATTGGGGTATTGATTACAATGAATACTTTAATAAACTTAACTTCTTCCAAGATAAATATCGTGACAAAATATCAATTAAAAAAGGAATTGAACTAGGTCTTCAAAAACAAATAACAGATAGATGTAGTGAAGATTCAAATAAATATCCATTCGATTTTATAATATGTTCTATTCATGCTATAAATAAATTAGATTTATACTTTGGTGAATTCTTCAAAGACAAAACTCAGCGTGAAGCATACGAAGCTTATTTTAATGAGCTTTATACTGTTATCAAAAAATATAAAGATTATTCTGTTTTAGGTCACTTAGACTTAATTAAACGTTATGGTGCCTATGACAAAATCTTAGAAGATAGTTTATTTTCAGATATTATAGAAACTATATTAAAACAAGTTATTTATGATGGTAAGGGTATTGAATTGAATACGTCTTGCTATAGATATAACCTTCCAGATTTAACTCCATCTAGGAATATAATTAATATATATAAAGATTTAGGAGGAGAAATAATAACTACTGGATCTGATTCTCATAATACAACTCAAATTGCCTATAAATTTGATTACATATACTCCTATCTAAAAGACTCTGGATTTAATTATGTATGTAAATTTAATCAAATGAAACCAGAATTTATAAAGATATAATTATTTTTTCACCTCCTTATGAATATATTTAAACATAAGGGGGTGATTTATTGAAGATTCCCAATCTTGTATTCTCAACTATTATTTTATTTTTATCTAATATAATAGTTAGAGTCCTTGGTTTTTTATATAAAATATTTTTATCTAAAGCTATAGGAGAAGCTGGCCTTGGAATATATCATATTCTTTTTAATTTTTTAATGATTTGTCTAGCTTTTACTACAACTGGAATACCTACTACCCTTAGTTGCCTTGTAGCAAATAAAAAGGCTTTGGGTGATAAACATAGGAGTAATGTTCTTTTTATTTCTACTTTATATGTAGCTTTTTTTATTTCTTTAGTTATATCATTATTTATTTCTTTTAATTCAAGTTATATATCGCTTAAGTTATTAAAAAATGCTAATTTAAGTTTATTTATATTATCAATATGTCCAGCTATAGTTGTCATAACTATATCTAATGTTTTAAGAGGATACTACTATGGCCTAAAAAATGTGACTGTTCCTGCTATAGGTCAAGTTTTAGAACAAATAAGTAGAATAGTATTTGTATTTTTACTTATTATGTATATAAATAATAAGGCTATGAATTGCTATATTGCCCTTTTAGGTATTTCTATTGGAGAAACTATAAATATACTATTTATAACAACCTGTTTATGTAGA
Source organism: Romboutsia sp. (assembly GCF_035470145.1). Lineage (GTDB taxonomy): Bacteria > Bacillota > Clostridia > Peptostreptococcales > Peptostreptococcaceae > Romboutsia_D. Next base: position 38,354 of record NZ_DATIRC010000122.1, on the reverse strand, counting down.
AATTCTAATTTATATAATAAATATACTATACAAGTAAAAGATTTTTATAGTGCATCTATAGAAACCATAAAAATGTCTATTCCTATAACTTGTAATCGTATGTCTAATATATCACTTCATGCAATTAGCTCCATGATAGTTCCATCTAGACTCGTTCTATCAGGTATTAGCTACAGTCAAGCATTGAGTATGTATGGTGTTATAAGTGGAATGGTAATGCCATTTGTTTATCTTCCTTTTACTTTAGGTTCAGCTTTAGTAGTTAATTTAATACCTAGCATTTCTCAAGAAATGTCCTTGGGTAAATACAAAATTGTTATAAAAAAAATCAACTATGCTTTATTACTTACTATTATTGTTGGAATTATATCTTCTACATTTTTTTATATTTTTGGAAATAAGTTATGCTTAATTATATTTAATAATGCTTTAGCTGGCACTTATTTAAAAGCAATGTTTTTAGTTCCTTTATTTATGTCTTTAAATCAAACTCTATCAGGAATTTTACATTCTATAAGAAAAGAAGTGGCCTCTAGTGTAATTACCATTATTAGTATGATAATTCAATTAATAGCAATATATATACTACTTCCAGTTCCAAGTATAAATATTTACGCTTACATATATACAATGACGATAGTTTCACTTTTCACATGTTTACTACATATTATAGTTCTTATTAGAGCTTTAAAAAATCTTAAACATTAGGAGGCTAAATTTATGAATAATACAGATATAAAACCTTTTTATATATACACAGATAAAAATTCTCTATATATAAAAAATATAAATGAACAAACTGAAAAGTTAGCTAATAACATATATGCTTATTCTGCAAATATTGATGATAATAAGAATATCCATATTTGTGGATTAGATACCCGTGGTAAATTGACTCATTTTTTTACTAATAATGGTCATTGGAAAAAAAGAGTTGTTCTTAAAGTCTTTAATAGTACTAAAAATGTTAAAGATATAAGATTATACATTATTAATAACTTCTTAAATATATTTGTTGTTGAGAAGTATCCTATATCTGATAATCTATATAAAGTTTCTCATTTCAATTTTAATCCATCTAATTATAAGGTTTCTAGATATACAATAAATAATATTTATAAAGAAAATGAATATATTTATAAATTAAATATTGATGAATTATCAAATGTAACCTTTAGATATAAACGTTCAAATACTAGCAATAGAAATATAGTTGAAAATACTATAATTTTTAATAGTTTATCTAGACAATGGATAAATTCAAATTCTCTTATTAGAGGATGTGATAGTACTACTCAAACTAATCCTGAATGTGATTCTAATATAAAAAACGATATATTTGAATACTGCTATAGCATAAAATATAAACTATAAAATATAAATTATTTTATATGTAAAAAAGCTATCAAAAATCTTGATAGCTTTTTAATTTAAATTAATTATCTCTTACATCCACAATGTCCATTTTTATCTTCTAATGGATTAACTTCAGGTCCACATTTTTTAAAATCACATACTTTATTAAAAGTGTCAACTATTCTTGGTTGTATAGCATTTGGTGCTCCTAAAACTACTAATTGCTCATTAATTATTGTGCTAACTGTGCATTGTAAGCATAATATTAAATCTATATCATTTGGTATACATAAGTGATAATGACCTTCATGACAACCATCATGGTCTACATGTTTTAAGAATGCTTTGCCTATACAATCTACTGTTAGATTAGTTTGATAATCTTGTCTTAATGTAACATTTCTTCCATCTGATGGTACACATATAGGAGAAGATAGCGTGTTAAATATAAATTCAACATCTCCACATTTTCTTTTTTGCCCTCCTGCTCCTTTAACTGATGGATATGCTAATGCTATAATTTCTGTACACCCACATTTTCCTTTTAATTCTAATACTAGGTCTTCTACAATTATACTTAATCCTCTTTGTTTATACACTACATTCGTTCCTTTTCCTTGTTGACAACATGTAGCATTTCTTTCTCCACATACTGCATATTCAAATTTAGTTTCGCACGGTCTACCAGTTGTTGGCTCTAGTGGTTGTAAATCATAGTCTTCTAATGTTGTATTCCCTGTATCTATTACTATTCCACTATAGTTAATGCATATTTCTTCTATAGTTACATTTACTTGACCTACTTTTGGCACAGGCCCATTTACTTCAATTACATCATAGTCAAAATCTAATGCTTCTCCATTTGGAGCTACTGCATCTGTAAATGTTTGGAATACCATAGTATCGTATATTCTATTTGCTTCTATTGCATACGGTACACTATTTGCTGTTGAGAATTTTTGTGGTAATATAGGATTGCAACACTCAGGTCCACAATTATCATTATTGTCTATACACTCTTTTGTATCAATTTCACATGGTTCACATTCTGGTTTTGTATTGCATCCGCATGTGCATCCACAATCACAGTGATGATGATTTGTATTACATCCATGTTCATGGTGATGTTGTGGCTTTGATTTACCTCCACATGCTCTACTTAATTCTTCAGTTAATTCTTCTTCTATATATTTTTCTTCTGAATTAACTTTATTAGCCATCGGTTGCATTTGCTTGTTCATCATTTTTCTTTTATTTCTTTTAAGATCTTGCATGCCTCATTGTCCTCCCCTTAAATGAATTATTATAAGTGTCTTAGCTTTCTTAGCTTAATTAATACTATGCATTTAACTTGTTATTTGTTACTTACTTGTACTTTACTTTGTATAAAGTAGAATAAATATTTTTTTTGATAATATATATTTACTATAAACACTTTTGTAGGGAGGATATATATGAGTTTTATTAATAAGTGTTCCACAATTATTAGACGTTCAAGTAAAGATATGTTTAATTTTTATTTAGATGAAAAACTTGTCTATGACTACTTTGACAAAGAAAGTAATTTAATTTATTCTACTCCTCTAATTGATTCTTATATTGATTTTACTAATTCTTATTTTACATTAGATAAAGATGATTCTTTATATGGGATATACATAGACAATGCATTAAAACTATTTGAAATCCCTAAAAATAGCAATAACTTCACTAAAAGAGATATTCTTACTTATAATTATAAAAAGTTTAATGTTTTATTTCCTTATATAAAAAAATTTAATGATGATATTCATATTTTGTACTATGTTCATAATAATAACGCTAATAATACTTGTGCTTTATTTCATCATTATAATCATAATGGCGTATGGACAGAAAATAAGATTGATTTTATAAATCATATTGTTTTAAATGATTTCGTTGTACTATGGGTCCAACAGTCTCCCATTGTATTTTATTTTAATTTAGTTGATGGATATGAAGAAGTGTTTTTATCTAGATTTAATTATAATACTTTAACTTGGTCTAATCCTACACAAATTACTAACTCAAAGAAAAATAAAATTTATCTCTCAGTACTCAAAGATAGTATGAATTTTTATCATTTAACATTTTGTGAAAACATAGATAATGGGTATGCCGTAAAATATATAAATGGGTATTTAATGGATAATAAATTAGATGTTAATATATCAACATATATAACTAGCCCTTCTACCTGTATGTATCCTAGCTTAATAAAAAATAAATCTTACTTATATTTAATGTGGGTCAACTATGGTAAGTTAAATACTTCTTTATCTACCGACTTAGGAAAAACATGGAGTGAACATGAGGTAGATGAATTTAGCATAGAAGAAGATTTTACTAGAGCAAGATTTATATCTAATTATAAAGATGACTTATCTTATAATGTTACTTCTGTATTTACAACTTGTGATGATGTAGGTATTCTAGGATTTTAATAAAAAAAGTGTTGCTAAATTTAGCAACACTTTTTTTATTAAATAAAATCCCAAAACACCGGTGGCCTCAATAAATTCATACCCGAGATACTCCCAGGTGGGTGACCTGCTAATAACTTTTAACTTCCTATAAAAAATGTATAGGCATGTTATCTATTATTAGACTCAGTCTCCCGAACAACATTTGTCGGTTGAATTTAAATAAGCCTTGTCGTATGCTTTAGGATTTCATATTCTTATTATATAATAAAATTAAATATTTTTAAAGTGGTTTTATATAGTAATTATTACAAATATTAAGATCTTTTTCTACATTAATCCTCATCTTTATGTATGTAATCGCTAATTTCACTATTTTCTTCTTCGTGATCATATTCATATTCATAATCTTCGTATTCTTCATCATCGTTATTATTATTGTCATCTACTCTTAAGAGACTTCCCAATAGTTTTAAATTATTCATACTTCCTAAATTATTTATATTTGCTAATGAACTTAAACTAAATCCACCCTCTCCAAAATCATCTGGTAAAAATAATTCTGCAAATAAATCTATTTTCTTTTTCATGTCTATAGCTTTTTCAATTGACTCTTTTCTCTTTTCAGGAAATACTTCTAATATTTCTTTTATCATCATATTTTTTTTATCTTCTTCGTCCATGCTCCTAAAAAAATTTGTCTCATCTTCTTCTATATCATCTATATTACTAAGTTTTTTGATGCCTCTAACTAAATCTAATACGCTTTCAACTTTTACTAAAACCTTTTTTTCATCTGTAGACATATATTTTTTAGTTCTAGTTATTATTTCCATTCCACGCTCTAGATCTTCATCACTTAAATCCATAAGCTTCATTCCCTTGTTTATATCATCCATATTAAATCCAAACATATTTTCACTTCTCTTTGTCTCCTTTTTCTTTTTAACTTTCTTAGAAATTTTGGGTTTTACAGAATTTTCTTTATTTGGTGCTTGCCTTTTACTTGATAAAACGCTTGTCGTATCGTCTGCTGTCTTCTTTGATTTTGATTTATTTTTATTATCAAATAGCGATAGGTCACCTAGCGATATATTTCCGTTACTTAATGCAATCATTCCAAGTATCAACAGTATATTATTCAATCATCGTCACCCCTTAAAATATACTTCTCCCTCATATATAAAGTATGTTTTCTTTGTTATTAGTGTTACTTTTTTTAGTTTTTTTGCATATACATTACTTATAAGAAATTTTATTTATCTCAATCTATATCTTTCACAAGTTATAAATTATTTCTATATATAAATAATATGAGGTAAATTCAATATATATTATAGAAAGGAGCATTTTTATGAAAAAACTAAATACAGACGCTTTAGAAAAAATGGCTAAAGAAAAAAATATAGACAAAGATAAAATCGAAAAAATTGCTGATAATTATATGGGAAAATCAGAAAATGAACTTATGGAGGAATTAATAAAAATAGGGCAAACTTTACAAGGAAGAGATGAGGTTGTATCTAAATTTAAAACCTTTTTAGATGAAAATCAGCGCAAAAAATTAGATACAATAATGAATAAAATATCTGATGCTGAAATGCAAAATAAATTAGACAGTAAAAAATCCAAACAAAAAAAATCTAATTTAGATTCTAAACCATCTAAAGAATCAAATCCAACTAAAAAAAATAACAAAAAATCCAGTTCTAATAATAATAATTCTCAATCAAATGAAAAAGTATCCGATTCTAAACCTAGTAAAAAGACAAAGAAGGTTGTAAAAAAAATTAAAAAGCCAAGTCAAGGAGAATAATTAGTCCTTATAAATTAGGTATATAAAATAGAATGTCTCTCCTTCCAAAAAAGATGATAATTAAAGTAGTAAATATAATTATCAAAAATAGATAATCTATAATTTCTTAGTATTATAAAAAATATAGCTAGAGTTAAATTTAACTCTAGCTATATTTTTTAGTTCTCTAATTTAACATGAATGCCTTGCATTAAATTATCTTTTATAACCTTTGCATTTGATAAAATCTCTTTACAACTATTGCTATAGCTATCATGTAGTTCTTTATTATCAAGTCCCATTAAGTTTACTTTTACATTAAGTATTGCTCCTTCTAATCCTGTATATAACATTAATGTTCCTACACCTATATCTGTTATTGCATTTTGGTTTCCATATTCAACTAAGTATTCTAATAATTCTAATGCTTTAAGGGATAATTTAGCTGTTTTAAATGGTACATCTATAGAAAATAAAGTTGCATCTTGAATAGTACTGTTTCTAAATTTGATTTGCTCTTCTGTTTCCTTTGGCATTTTTATAGCTTTCATGACTTCATTGAAAGATTCTGTATCTTTATCTATAAGTTCCACTAACTCTTTTCTTATATCTGCCATCTTATTAAATCTATCAACAAACTCTAACCTTATGCTTTCATCTAAAGCTTCATATTTTTTCTTTCCAAAACTTAAATGAGCCATCATTCTGGCAAGTCCGATCCCTATATTGCTGGCTAAAGCAGCTACAGACCCTCCCCCTGGTGCTGGTGAATTAGAATCTACTTCATCTGAAAATTCAACCACACTCATATCTATTAATTTCATAGTTTGATTCTCCCTCTTTAATTGATTTATATATTATCATAAATAGCTTGTCTATTCTCTACTACTAATACCCCCGCTTTGTACACTCTATCTACATGATTTATTCCAAAATGATACATAAGATATTCTACATTAGGTGCATCAAATACTACTAAATCAGCTTTTTTTCCTATCTCTATTGATCCTATCTCATTTTGCCTATCTATAGCATAGGCTGCATTTATAGTAACTGCATTTAATACTTCATTAGGTGTCATTTTTAGTCCTAAACATCCTAATTGCATTACAAACTGTAAGTTCTCACTTGGACAACTTCCCGGATTATAATCACTAGATAATGATACTGGCACTCCTAAATCTATCATCTTTCTTGCATCTGCATATGCTTTATTTAAATTAAACGATGTTCCTGGAAGTATATTAGCTATTACATTATTTTGAGCCATCATTTTTAAACCTTCTTCACTTGCTGCCATTAAATGGTCTGATGATGTGCACTTCAGTTTTGCTGATAATTCAGCTCCTCCTAGCGATACTATCTCATCTGCATGAATTTTTAATTTATATCCCATTTCTCGTGCTTTAGATAATATATACTCTGTTTCCTCTATCGTGAATACTCCATCCTCACAGAATACATCACAAAACTCCGCCAATCCTAATTCTTTAACCTTAGGCATCATTTCATCAACTATTATATCTATAAATGGCTTATGATTTTCTTTATATTCTATCGGAATTGCATGAGCCCCTAAAAAAGTATGAACTAAATCTACGGGATGATTTTTTTCTAAATCTTTTCCTACTTTTAGTTGCTTTATTTCTGTATCTAACTCTAATCCATACCCACTTTTTGATTCTACAGTTGTAACTCCAAATTCTAACATTCTATCTAAACTTTTTTTTGCCTTACTATACAACTCTTCACAGCTTGCTTCTTTAGTGCATTTTACAGTACTTAATATCCCTCCACCTTGCTTTAGTATCTCTATATAAGGTACTCCGGATAATTTTTGAGAAAATTCATTTTCCCTAGAGCCTCCATGCACTAAATGCGTATGAGAATCTATTAAACCAGGTGTTACTAAAAGTCCTTTTGCATCTTCTATCTTTGTATAATCGTTTATTATATTTTTATAATCATTTTTACTGCCTATATCTATAATTTTACCGTCTTTTATAGCTATATATGCATCCTCAATAATATCTAATTTATTCATTTCTTGGCCTATTTTAGGTCTTCCTGAGTCCTTACCTGTAACAAGCTTTCCTATATTCTTTATAACTAAATCAACTCTCATATTATCTACTCCATTAAGCTAGTTTCTAGTACTTTATCTAAGCTAAAATTTTCTAATCCTAAGTAATATCCTGCTACATCTATAAGAGCTTCCATAGGACATAATCCTACAACTTCACTACCTGTAACATTAACTCCATATCTTTTGGCTTCCATTTTTACAGCTTCAAAAGCTCTATACATACTAGTTTTAGTATAGTCAGTTAAGTTCATAGTTACTTGAGTTATTTTTCTTTCTGGTATTTCTACTGGTCCTGCTTTTATATATCTATATCCACCACTTGAAAATCTTATAGTCTTAGCAATATTACTTGCTATACTTATATCTTGAGTATCAAGATTTATATTATAAGCTATAAGAGGTCTTCTAGCACCTATTGCTATTGCTCCTGCAGTTGGATGTTTTTTAGATTGTCCATAATCAGGTGCCCAATTAGAATCTTCAAACTTAGTATCTAGTCCTTCATATTCACCTTTTCTAACTGTAGCTAAGTTTTCTCTTTCAGGTTTACTAGCAGCTTTTTCATATAAAAATACTGGTATTTCATATTTCTCAGCTACTTCTTGTCCTAATTTGTTTGCTATATTTATAGCATCTTCCATAGTCATATCTTTTATAGGTATAAATGGGCATACATCCGTAGCACCAAATCTAGAGTGTTGTCCTTTATGAACATTCATATCTATAACGTCTTTTGCAACTCCTATTGATTCTAGTACTGCATTTTTTACTTTTTCTGGTTCCCCTATTACTGTAACTACTAATCTGTTATAGTTTTTGTCTGCTTCATAGTTAAGTAATTTGACCCCTTCTTTTCCTCTTAAAGGATTTACTATTTTCTCTATTTTTTCTAAATCTCTACCTTCACTAAAATTTGGTACACATTGTACTATAGCCATTTTTAGCCCCCCTCTATGATTTATAAATATTAGTAATAAATAGTAAATAATTAATTATTTACTATTTATTAAGTGTATAAATTTAATTTCTTTTTTATAAAATATTTTTTTCTATAACTTTATTTATTAAGTCTTCATCAACTATATATGGAAGTGTTATATGATCTTTACCTTCACACATCTTGTTATATTCAATAACAGTAGTTATAGAGTTTTCATTTCTAGCCCAAGCACGTCTCGCAACTCCATTCATAACATCCCATGGCATAGATGACCTTAATATATCATCAACTCTTTGAGATCCATCAAGAACCATTCCAAATCCACCATTGATAGATTTACCTATTCCGACTCCTCCACCATTATGCAATGCTACTAAACTCATTCCTCTTGCACAGTTTCCTGCAAAGCAATGAGTAGCCATATCAGCCATTATGTTACTTCCATCTTTTATATTAGATGTTTCTCTAAATGGAGAGTCTGTTCCAGACACGTCATGATGATCTCTACCTAACATTACTGGTCCTATTTCTCCTTTTCTTACCATATCATTAAATTTAAGTGCTATATTTGTTCTTCCCATAGCATCTTGATAAAGTATTCTTGCTTGTGTACCAACTACTAATGCATTTTTCTTTGCATCTCTTATCCAAGCCCAATTGTCTCTATCTTGATATCTTCTATTAGGATCTATTATATCCATAGCAGCTTTATCTGTTTTTTCTAAATCTTCTTCTTTACCAGTTAAACAAACCCATCTAAATGGACCATACCCATAATCAAATAATTGAGGACCTAATATATCTTCAACATATGATGGGAATATAAATCCATCTTTTTCATCTACACCATTTTTAGAAATTTCACTACATCCTGCATCATAAACAGCCTTCATAAAACTATTTCCATAATCAAAGAAATAAACTCCTCTGTCATGTAATTTTTTTATTACATTAAAATGGTTTATTAACGTTTCATCCACTAATTTCATAAATGTTTCTTTATCTTGTGCTAATAATCTAGTTCTTTCTTCAAAAGTAATTCCTTGTGGACAATAACCTCCATCATAAACAGCATGACAAGATGTTTGATCAGAAAGTAAATCTATATGTATATTATTTTCTACTGCATATTCTAGTAAGTCTACTATGTTACCATGGTATGCAATTGCACAAGGCTTTTTACCTTCAATACACTCTTGAGCCATTTCAAATGCTTCACTGCAAGTATTTGCAACTTTACTTACCCATCCTTGAGTGTACCTAGTTTCTATTCTAGAGTAATCAACTTCAGCAATTATTCCAACTCCACCTGCTATTTCTACAGCTTTACCTTGTGCTCCACTCATTCCACCTAGTCCCGAAGTTACAAATAACTTTCCTGCTAAATCAGAATGTTGATCTACTCCTAATACTAATCTACCTGCATTTAAAAGTGTAGAGTATGTTCCATGTACTATTCCTTGAGGACCTATATACATCCATCCGCCTGCAGTCATTTGTCCATAGTTGGACACTCCTATTGCAGCTGCTCTTTTCCATTCTTCTTGATTATCAAACATTCCTATCATAAGTCCGTTAGTTAATATCACTCTTGGAGAATCTGGTTTTGATTTAAATAATCCCAATGGATGCCCTGATTGAAGTACTAAAGTTTGATCCTGTGTTAAAACTTTTAAATATTCCATAACTACTACATATTGCATCCAGTTTTGAAACACTTGACCTGTTTCCCCATAAGTAACAAGTTCATAAGGATAAAGAGCTATATCAAAATCTAAATTATTATCTATCATAACTTGGAATGATTTTCCCTCAATACATTTTCCCTCATATTCATCTATAGATTTTCCTTTTAAGTTGCCTTCTGGTCTAAATCTATAACCATAAATTCTTCCCATTGTCATCAATTCATTTAAAAACTCAGGTGCTAGTTCTTCATGATATTCTTCTGGTATATATCTTAATGCATTTTTTAACGCTAACTTAATATCACTCTCTGATAACTTCGCTTCTCTTTTTGGAGCTCTTCTTATTCCTTCTATAAACATTGGCGTTTTCTCTGGAATATATTTTATCTTTATACTCATAGATTCTTCTATATCTTTATTTAAAATATTTAATATTTTTTCCATATTTATACCTCCTAAATTATACTAAACTGTACTTTTAGCTAAAGTATCTTCATCTATTAATAAACTATCTTCTAATGCATTCTCTACAGCTTCAACTAATAAATTTTTCTTAATTATTTCCTCGCTAATATTAATATCTTTATACATTACTCTATCTTTATCTACAAAAGAAGTATGTTCTCTTACTACTTTATAGGCTGCTTCTGTTCCTACACCTAAGTTTTTCTTACCTCTTAAGTCTATTGCTTGAACTGCTCCTAAAATTTCCATAGATAATACTTTTCTTGCATTTTCCATTATTTCTTTTGCTTTTCTTGCTGCTATTGTTCCCATAGATACATGGTCTTCTTGATTTGCTGATGACGGTATTGAGTCTACACTTGCTGGATGTGCTAAAACTTTATTTTCTGATACTAATGATGCCGCACTATATTGAACTATCATAAAACCTGAATTTAATCCTCCATGATTTACTAAAAATGCTGGTAATCCATGACTTATTGCTGGGTTAACTAATTTTTCTAATCTTCTTTCTGATATATTCGCAATTTCTGCTAAAGCAATTCCTAAAAAGTCAAAGCTTAATGCCATTGGTTGACCATGGAAATTGCCTCCTGATATAACTTCTTCTAATTCTGGGAATATTATTGGATTGTCTGTTACTGAGTTGATTTCTATATTTATTTTATTTTTTACATATTCTAATGCATCTTTACTTGCTCCATGAATTTGTGGAGAACATCTTAGAGAATATGCATCTTGAACTCTCATATCACCTTGTTTAGTGGTCATTTCACTATTTTTTATTATTTCTAATACATTTTTTGCTGTATTTATTTGACCTTTATGCGGTCTTACATTATGTACTTTTTCATCTAGAGAACATGTTATTCCATTTAAAGCTTCTATAGTCAGACCTAATGCTATGTCTGCTGTTTTTAATAGGTTAATTGAATCATATACTGTTAACAAACCAACCGCTGTCATTACTTGAGTTCCATTTATAAGTGCTAATCCTTCTTTTGAGGATAGATACTCTAAAACTTTTATACCTGCTTTTTCCATAGCATCTTTAGAGCTTAATCTCTCTCCCTTATATATTGCTTCTCCTTCTCCCAACATAGTTAGTACCATGTGAGACAGTGGAGCTAAATCTCCAGATGCTCCTAAAGACCCTTTTTCTGGTATTATTGGATGAACACCTTTATTTATCATTTCTACTAAAGTTTGTAATGTCTCTATTCTTATACCTGAGTGACCCTTAGAAAGTGCATTTACCCTAAGTAACATAATAGATCTTACTATATCTTCACTTAAAGGATTGCCCACTCCACAAGCATGGCTTATTATTAAGTTTCTTTGGAGTTGTTTTGCGTCTTCTTTTGATATTGCCACGTCTGAAAACTTTCCAAAACCAGTTGTTATACCATATGATATTTTCTCTTCATCAACTAGCTTATCCACTAAGTCTCTAGCTATCTTTACTTTATTTAAGGCTTCTTCAGTTAATTCAACTTCATAATTTTTTCTAGAAACATTAACTACCTCTTCTATAGTTAAACTATTTCCATCAATTAATACTTTATTCATAGTTTATCCCCCTTAGTATTATTAATCTACTTATATTAAAAGTAAGTAATTTTTAAATAAGTAGATTTATAAATGATATATTTATAATATCATCCTATAATAGTTCTCTATATATATTACAATAAATAGTTCTCTATATATTTTTACAATCCTTCTCTCTTTTTAGATATTTAATTTTATATATCAAAAAAAGCATATTATCTAATTAGATAATATGCTTCCTTTAAGGAAAAATTATATTTATTTTCTATCTATAACACTTTCTCTTTCTACTATTCTATATGGTAGTTCTATCTTTTTATTTTCTAATGCCTCTTTATTTATCATTTTTATTACCATTCTCATAGCAACTGCACCCATATCATATAATGGTTGGTTTACTGTCGTTAATTTAGGTCTATACATTTTAGCTATTTTAACATCATTAAATCCTGCTACAGATATGTCTTCTGGTACTTTATATCCAGCATCACATATCGCATTTATAGCTCCTATGGCAGCTTCATCACCTGTTACAAATGCTACATGAGGAATTATGCCTTCATCTAATAATTCTTTCATACTTTCATAACCTGTTTCATAAGTAGTTCCACCATTTTTTATTAGACTCTTATCTAATTTTATATTGTTTTCACTTAAAGCCTCTTCATATCCTGATAATCTTTCCATTTCAAGAACAGTATCATCTTTGCTTGTCATTATAAATGCTATTTTTTCATGTCCTTTGTTTATAAGATACTTAGTCATGTCATAAGTAGCTTCTTTATTACTCGTGCTTACTGTGTGTATATCATAATTTCTAGCTGTTTTACTTATATATGTTGCTGGCATTCCACAACTTTGAATATAGTTTATATGCTCTTCTTCTACTTTCCAAGAAATCATTACTATACCTTCTACTTGCTTAGCTCTTAATAAGTTTATACTCTTTAGTTCTTGTTCTTTATTAGAATAAGTATTTGCTAAAAGAATATCATAGTCATACATTTTAGCCACTTCTTCAATTCCGTTTAATATTTCATTTACAAAAGAATCCGATAACTCAGGCACTATTACTCCTATTAATTGACTTTTTTTAGTCACTAAGCTTCTTGCAAGCGGATTTGGAATATATCCTGTCTCCTTTATAACATCTAAAACTTTTTGCTTTACTTCGTCCGTTACTGGTTTTGAATCATTTATAACTCTAGATACAGTAGATATAGAAACACCTGCTTGCTTTGCTACATCTTTTATAGTTATGTTATTTTTCATGTCAAATCCCTCCTTGCCTTTATTTTTATTTATTTGAAGTTGCTTTGCTTTATCATTAAAATTCTATTTTATCATATCTTTTCAATTATATAAATAGATTCTTAAATATTATGTAAATCTTTCTTATTTTAATTATGTATTTATTTTATATTTTTATTCAAAATAATATACTTACTTATTATTTATTTATATAATTAATTATTTTTATGTTAAGTTTTTATAAAAAAACGTCGATATTAAAATACCGACGTTTTTTTATAAATTATTTTATTAGCAACAGCATCCTCCGTCCTCAAATAATCCTGCACAAGAACATGCTATTAATAATAATATTAAGAAAGGTATCCATGACATTATATCTATATCACACCAGCCTTCTCCGAATGCTAAGAATAAGAAGAATAATACTATTATCCACCAAGCGCCTCCATCAAAACATCCACCTTCTCCAAAGAATCTACTTAACATAATAAAGTCCTCCCATTAAAATATTTAACTTCTAATATACGTTTTCTGTATATTTACTTCTTAGTCAACTATATATTTTCATGCTGACTTTTTACATATTATATACTATAGAATTATTTAAGATTTGTTACTAAAAAACGTCTCCACAGCTACAAAGTATTAATAATAAAATTAAGAACGGAATCCAATCTGTTATACATATTTCATCCCATGCTTCTCCGAATGCTAAGAATAAGAAAAATAATATTATTATCCACCAAGCGCCTCCTCCAAAACATCCGCCTTCTCCAAAAAATCTATCTAACATTTTGCTACCTCCTGTTGATATTTAATTTATTGAGCTTTCACTCTTAACATATAATATGCAACACTTATAATTTGTGATAGTAATTTCCATTTAATTTTTTTATTATATATCATCATATTTTCACAATATTAGTTATATTATTTTATTTTTATAATATTGATTCTAGATTAAATAATTTGTATAACTGTCAACAAAAAAGGTGCAAATTGCACCTTTTTTTATTGATACTAGCTCAGCTCATTAACATCCACATTCAAAATCATTATCAAGACATCCCAAACCTTCTTCTGCAAGTCCTCCGCATGCACATAGAATTAATAATAATATTAAAAATGGTATCCAATCAGTTATACATATTTCACTCCAGCTCTCTTGGAAAGCCATGAATAAGAAGAACAGTACTATTATCCACCATCCTCCTCCTCCAAAACAATCAAACACTCTCGTTAATTTACTACTCACACAAATCCCCTCCTAAATATACATATACTTATTTATGCAAGTACTTAGCTGTCTTTAGGGCCTTTACCCTCTCATTAATATAGTATGTAATTATCTAGAAAGTGTTATTATTTTTATATAATTTTTTTATTTTTATTTTTAATTTTATTAATTTTGCAACATTTTAGTTTTATATAATTGAAAAGAGGCTCAAACTAGAGCCCCCTATGTTATTAACAACAACATCCACCATCAAAATCAAAATTAGTTAAAAGTAAGATTAATAATACTATCCATATCAATGACATCTCGTCACAGAATATCCATTCAAGTAAATCTTCTCCTAATAAAAGAATAACTCCTAATATTATTAATATTATTAATCCTCCCCCTTCGCAACATAAACCTTTTCCAAAGAAACGTGATAAGCCTTGCTCATTTGACATTTTTATACCCCCTTTTTGATTTATAGGTATATATTGTTAATACCTATTTAATAAATATTATGTAATAATGTGTAAAATTGTTACTTTTTATTAATTTATAGTTTATATTTTTACTTGTACAAAATTTAATCAAAAAGGTTATTTATCATTTAAACAAAAAAAAAGAAATCCAAAAGATTTCTTTAATCTAATTTATTAGCAACAACTATCATCAAAATTAAATAATAAAAGCATCACTAATATAATCCATATCCAAGCATTATCATTTTCTAAAAAATTATCTAATATATCTGTACACAATACAAGAAATACTAACACTATTATTATTAGCATTCCGTTACTAAAAAGGCCATTATTGCCCCCAAAAAAACGGGATAACGTATCTTCTAATTTTGCCATGACCTTCCCTCCTTAAACTTGAAGTGCTTTTTATTAATTATATATGCTTTTAAATAAATAAGTTACCTATATAAAACTCTTATTAATTATTAATTTATCTACTTCTTCATCGCATAACTCATTATATTTGTTTACTTCTTCTAAGTGTATTTTGTTATTTTCACATTCTGATATACTTTGCATTAAGCTATCTATTGATTTTATTTTATACTCTTTATAGTCACTTATTAAAAATGTAGTTTTTGAATTATTTATTCCTTTTTTTAATGTTATTAATCTTGATATGTACTCATCTTTCTTTTCAATTACATGTTCTTCTTTTTTAACTACATCCTCTAATATAATATTGCTTTCAACTACATAATCCCTAATCTTTTGCATATCTAGTGTTACTGAATTATAGTAAAAATTTGCTAATATTACTAAAAATACTCCTATAGATGATACTAGTAAACCCACATACTTCATAACAATTCCTCCTATGTTTAAACTTCTATACTAATTTATATTCATTACATAAAACTTTATTACTTTTTCTTAAATCTATATTGAAAAATTTTTAATATTATATTAAACTACAATTAAATTTATAAAATCGTTTTAGGAGGGTGCAATAATGTTTGAAAAAATGAAATCAATCATCGCAGATCAATTAGGAATAGATAATGTAGATAAGATAACTATGAATATATCTTTAATAGATGATTTAGAAGCAGATTCTTTAGATGCTGTTGAAATTATAATGGCTCTTGAAGATGAATTTGGTATAGAAATACCCGATGAAGAAGCTGAACATTTTAAGACAATTGGAGATATTTATAAATTTATAGAAGAAAGTAAATAATTTTTTAAAATGAAGAACCGAGCCTATTTAGCTCGGTTTTTATTGATTAAATTAACAACAACAATCATCATAACAATCGTTATTGTTATTAAACATAAATAATAAAAATACTATAAGAATTATCCAAATTAATGAATTATTTTGTTCAAAGAAGCATTCTAAACCACCATTGCTACTCATAAATAACAATACTACTGCTCCTATTATTAAAAATAACATCATTGGGTTATCATCTATAAAATCAGATCCTCTAAAAAGCCTCTGTAATGGTTCCATTTCATATCCTCCTTAATATGTAATAGACTTTAACATTCCTCTTATTTAGTTATATGATTCTATATAAATTATAGTGCATGTCTATATTATTAATAATAATATAGACATGCACTAATAAACTACACTATTTCATTAAATATCATCACATTTCTATCTAGAATTGCTTTAACAAACTAGACATTTCTATAGCTGTCATAGCTGCATCATAACCTTTATTACCTGCTTTAGTTCCAGCCCTTTCAATAGCTTGTTCTATTGTATCTGTTGTTAATACTCCAAATATAACTGGTATTTCTAAATCCATTGATACAGATGCAACTCCTTTTGAAACTTCTGCACATACATAATCAAAGTGTGGAGTTGAACCTTTGATAACTGCACCTAAACATATAACTGCATCATACTTTTGACTTTTTGCCATTTTCTTTGCTACTAATGGAATTTCAAAAGCTCCTGGTACCCAAGCTAATTCTATATTTCCTTCTTCTATTCCATGTCTTTTTAATCCATCTAATGCTCCACCTACTAATTTTGAAACTATAAATTCGTTAAATCTTCCCGCTACAATACCTATTTTTAAATCTTGTTGTACTAAATTTCCTTCTATTATTTTCATGTTTTAATCCTCCCTGTATTTTTATTTACTATATATAATTTTTTAATTTAATACTCTAATATATGCTCTAGTTTTTCTTTTTTAGTTCTTAGATAAAATTCATTTACTTCATTGTGATTCATCTGAATTGGAACCCTCTCTACAACCTCAATACCACATTCTTCTAACTCGCTTATCTTTCTTGGATTATTTGTCATTAGTCTAAGCTTATTAACATTTAAATCTTTTAATATTTCTGCAGCCACATCATATTTCCTCATATCAGCTTCAAATCCTAGTTTAAGATTAGCTTCTACTGTATCTAATCCTTGATCTTGAAGTGCATAGGCTTTTAATTTATTTATAAGACCTATTCCTCTTCCTTCTTGCCTCATATATAAAAGTATTCCTTTGCCTTCTTTTGCTATATATTTCATAGCTTCATCATATTGTTCTCCACAATCACACCTTTTAGAGCCTAATGCATCTCCTGTTAAGCACTCTGAATGAATTCTTGTTAGTACTTCATCTTCTTCATTTATATCACCCTTAACTAAAGCTAGGTGATGTTCACCATTAAATTTATTAACAAATCCATACATTTTAAAATCACCATACTTAGTTGGCATATTTATTTCTACAACTCTATCAACTACTTTTTCTTTTTGTTTTATATACTCAACTAAATCATCTATAGTTATTATTTTTAAGTTGTGTAATTTTGCAAATTCCATTAACTGAGGAGTTCTTGCCATTGTTCCATCATCATTCATTATCTCACATATAACTCCACCTGGTTTTAACCCTGCCAGTTTAGACAAATCAACTGCTGCTTCAGTATGTCCTCTTCTTACTAATACTCCACCTTCTTTAGCTACTAATGGAAATATATGTCCTGGTCTTCTAAAGTCTTGAGGATTTTGAGTATCATCTAAAACCTTTTGTATAGTTAAGGCTCTTTCATATGCTGAAATACCTGTTGTAGTGTCAATATGGTCAATTGATACTGTAAAAGCTGTTTCGTGATTATCTGTATTGTTTTTTACCATTGCATGTATATCTAATTTCTTTAATCTTTCTGCATCTACAGGCATACATATAAGTCCTCTTGCATATTTAGCCATAAAGTTTATACTTTCAGGAGTTACTTTCTCAGCTGCCATTAGTAAATCTCCTTCGTTTTCTCTATCAGCATCATCTATTACAATAATCATTTTTCCTTCTTTTAAATCTTTAATTGCATCTTCTATATTATTAAATTTAAACATTTTCTAAACCTCCATTTTAATATATATTAAAAGAATCCATTATCTTTAAGAAAATCTATACTTATAGAACTTTTATCACTTTCTTGATTTTTTTTATTAAATCCTAAAAGTTTTTCGACATACTTACCTATTAAATCACATTCAAGATTTACACTCTCTCCAATTTTTTTAAAAAGTAAAGTAGTTTCTTCTCCTGTATGTGGGATTATAGAAACCTTAAAAATTTCTTCATCAACATAAGCTACTGTCAAACTTATTCCATCTATTGTAATAGATCCTTTGTAGACAATATATTTTAATATATCAGATGGTGCTTTTATACTTACCCATACTGCATTGTCTTCTTTAACTAATGAAGTTATTTCTCCTACTCCATCAATATGACCACTTACTATATGCCCTCCTAGCCTAGTCTGAAGACTTAATGCTCTTTCTAAATTAACTTTACTTTTTGTTTTTAATTTTCCTAAATTACTTAACCTTAAAGTTTCTGCCATAACATCTGCTTCAAATGTGTCTTTATATATATTAGTAACTGTAAGACATACACCATTGGTACAAATACTATCTCCAATTTTTGTATCTTTTAAAACTTTATTAGCTTTAATAACAAGTTTTGAAGATTTCTCTCCATTTTTTATATTTTCAATAAAGCCTATTTCTTCTACTATTCCAGTAAACACCCCTAATCATCTCCTTTTATGTATCCTTCAATTAATATATCTTCTCCTATAGTTTTTGAAGTTATGTCTTTTAATTTAAAAGCATCTTTTAAATGCCTTATTCCTTCTCCACCTACAGGAGTTTTTGAATCTGTACCTCCAATTATCTTAGGTGCTATATAAACTTGTATTTTATCTACTATCTTTTCATTAAGTGCTGAAAAATTCAGTGTAGAACCTCCCTCTAACAATATACTATCTATATTTAATTTGCCTAATTTGTCTATCATATCTTTAAGGTCTACTCTACCTTCTTTTTCATTTACAATTAAAACTTCTACTCCTTTATTTTCTAAGGTTTTAACTTTATCTTTGATAGCTTTATTTGTAGTTACAACAATACTTCTAGCTTCTTTTATATTTTGTATAACATTTGAATCAATTGGAATTCTCAAATTACTATCTACTATTATTCTTATTGGATTTTTACCATTTTCCAACCTAGCAGTTAACTTAGGATTATCTTTTATAACTGTATCTACTCCAACTAAAATCCCCATAACTATATTTCTTAGTTTGTGTACTTCTTTTCTAGACTCTTCACAACTTATCCATTTTGACTCACCTGAACTTGTAGCTATTTTACCATCTAAAGACATTGCAACTTTCATAATTACAAAAGGCTTTTTGTCTACTATATATTTCATAAATACTTCATTTAACTTTTTATTTTCATCATCTAAAACTCCAGTAACAACTTCAATCCCCGCATCTATAAGTTTTTTCACTCCATTTCCAGAAACTAATGGATTTGGGTCAAGTGATGCTATTACTACTTTTGATACATTACTTTCTATAATTTTCTCCACACATGGAGGCGTTTTTCCATAATGAGAACACGGTTCTAAAGTTACGTACATAGTTGAGCCTGATATATCTTCAGTTGCACTATTTATGGCATTCACCTCTGCATGATTTTGTCCATATTCTTGATGATAACCTTTACCAATAACCTTATTATCTTTTACAATAACCGCACCCACCATAGGGTTTGGGTTGACTTTACCATTTCCAATTTTCGCTAGTTCGAGTGCTAATTTCATATATGTTTTTTCCATATTAAACCTCTCCCATTTATCATCTTCTATTGGCAAAATATACAAAAATACCCTAAGTTTTTACTCAGGGCCTTTTATATTAAAATAAATTAGATAGTCTTAATAAATTATTAATTAAAAAAGCTCTGAAATATAAAAATATTTCAGAGCACATTAACTAAATTAATATATAAAAAATTATATAATTCATTTAAACGTTTATACTATCTTCTTCCTTCCAGACTTTACTGTCGGCTTCGGAATTTCACCGAATCATGCCATTAAGGCTCGCGGGCTTTACCGCCGGTAGGGAATTTCACCCTGCCCTGAAGATTTATTTGATTTTATATGTAAATAATATGCTATATATTTTCAATTGTCAATATATTAATTTATATTTCATTAATTCTCTTCTTTACAATGAGTATTTATAAGCATAATTAAATTTAAATTAAGTTTATCATATATGCTTTTTTTAGTTTTAAGCATCAAAAATGCACAAGAAATCAATTTATTCTTGTGCATTTTTATTATTTTTCTTCGTAAAATCTTACGTTCTTAATAGTTATATCTATAGTTCCATCAGGATTTTGTTTTACACTATACTTCATAGGATCTTCAAAATCATCTAAGTTTCCTTTTACATCAAATCCGTTGTCTGTTTTTATACTTCTTTTCTTAAGCTTCTTTTCTACCCACTTTTTATCTATATTAAATCCCTCATCTAACCCCTTATCTTCCATATGCTCTTTGAAACTTTCCTTTAAATTCTCATCTTTTATAGAGCTTTCAACAAAGTCATGTATATCTATTTCATGCTTTTCTTTTAATGTATAGTTTAATATACTTCTAACATCTTCAGCTTGTTTTATATCATCACTTAATGCATTAGTTATCCAATTTTCAGCAGAGTTTTTAAATACTTTAGTTTTATATTTATCATCATCTATTTTTTGCGCATTTAAAAACTCTGTTATAAATTTAGATTCACTTTCTTCTTTTTCTGCATCTTTATCTAAAAGTCTTAAATGGAACTCATCATTTATACCACTTATTCCTACTATCGCACATTGCTTTTGTCTTCCTGTTTCTGGTATACCTATTTCATTAGCAATCATTTGTATATTGAATTTATCATCTATAAATTCAATTGAATGAGTATATAATTTTTTGTAGTCTAATTTTAGTATAGCTACATATTTTTCATCTTTAACAGTATATAAACAAATAGCTAAATCACAAGAATCTATTTCTGCATTTATTTTCATAATTTCAAATAAATATGCTGCTATTTCCTTAGAGTTTTCTAAAAAAGTACTTTCATCGTATATCATTTGTTCGCAACAATTTTTTATTGTATTCTCATTATAGTTCTTAAAAACACCTTTTCTTAAATCATCATCTTTAGCAACTCTTTTTATAATTTTTTGGAAGAATTTATCCACTTCTGGATTTATTTTACCTTCATAATCATTTAATATTGGTACATCACTATTCTTATCTAGTACATGTATTATAAACTTATGCATTATCATAAACTTCACCTCTAATTAATTATTTTAATTTTTCTATTAAATCTTGTATATCCTTTGGCAAATTAGCTTTAAATTCTAATTTTTCTTTAGTTCTAGGCTGTTCAAAGGATAAACTATATGCATGAAGAGCTTGTCTATTTATAAGATTTTCATCAACATATCCATATAACTCATCACCTATTATACCATGACCTATATAATCCATATGAACTCTTATCTGATGCGTTCTTCCTGTTTCAAGTTTTACTTCTAAAACTGTTGCATCATTTAATCGCTCTAATACCTTATAGTGAGTTACTGAAGCTTGACCTCTTTCATCAACAACTCTTTTTATACTATCTTCAGTAGGTCTGTATATCGGTTGATTTATAGTACCATAATCATCCTTAACAATTCCTTTAACTACTGTTATATATTTCTTTTCTACCTTATCTTCACTCATATCTCTCGATAAAGTATGATGAGCATAAGCATTCTTTGCTATTATGACAAGACCTGATGTATTCATATCTAATCTATTTACAAATCTAACCTTGACCTTTTCATTTTTTTTAATAATATAATCCGTTATTCCATTGGCTATTGTATTATCACTGTGACTTTTAGTTGGATGAACTACCATAAATGGAGGTTTATTTACCATTATTATATCGAAATCATCATATAATACTTCTAGATTTAAACTTTGTGGTTCAAAGTTAGCCATATCTTCTTCTATTTTAACTTCTATTAAGTCTCCATCTTTTATTTTAGTACTAGGCTTTTTAAATTCTCCATTAACTAACACACTTTGCTCTCTTTTCATCTTTGATAAAGATCTTACTGAGAAATTTAATTTATCTAATAGTATTTCTTTTAATGTTGAATCCTCATCACTTGTATATGATATAAGGTTATATTTTTGACTTTCTTTTTTAAACAAGTCTGCACCTACTTTCTTCTGCAATATTAACATTATCTATTTTATACTATTTTTTAATAATAGATAAGGATTTTTTATATTTAACTAATGATTAATCATAGTATTTACTGTTTTATCTATAAATTCTACATTTAGTGCGTTTACTTTTAATTAAATATCAATAGTTTTGCTAAATTATGCTATAATACAAAGTATAAAGGGGTGGAAAAATGAGAAGAATTATAACTATAAATTCAAACCAAGTAAGTAAGTCTATTGAGACTAAAAAACTACTAACTGAGAAACTAATAAATATGGGATTTGAAGTAAGCTATGATTTCCATCCAGATACAGAACTTGTTATATCAATAGGTGGCGATGGTTCTTTTTTAAAGACTATTCACGATTTTGATTTTCCTGAAGTACCTGTTGTTGGAATAAATACAGGACACCTTGGTTTTTTCCCAGAAATTTCTCCCGATAATATAGATAAGTTTATTGATACTTATCTAAAAAAAGATTATTTTATTCAAGATATCTCTCTTGTGCAAGCTAGTGTTTGTACTAATAAACACTGCTTTGACATGTTTGCTATAAATGAAGTAGTAATAAAAGGTGATAAATCTAGAACTATACATATTAATTTAAAGGTAAATGATAAACATATTCAAAATTTTTGTGGTGATGGCATGCTAGTATCTACACCTACAGGTTCCACAGCTTATAATTATGCAGCTGGAGGAAGTATTGTTGATCCAAGTTTAAATCTTATGCAACTTACTCCTCTTCACCCTATAAACACAAATGCTTATAGAAGTTTTACTTCTAGTATAATTTTTTCTAATGATTCAATAATAAAGATTACACCTGAATATAGATTTGAAGATTCTATATTAGTAGTTATCGATGGAGTTGAACATAGATATAGTCAAATATCTTATATTAAAATATTTGTATCTGACGTTAAAATAAAATTACTTAGAATGGCAGACCACGAATTTTGGAGTAGAGTTTCTGAAAAATTTTTATAATACATACTTAGGAGGAATTGAAATATGAAAATAGGTGTAATGAGTGATACTCATGGAAGTTTACTTTATTTTGAAAAAGCATTAAATATATTATCTGAGTGTGATGTTATTTTACATGGTGGAGATGTACTATACCATGGACCTAGAAATGATATACCTAAAGGATACAATCCAAAGGGTCTTATTTCAAAAATAAATGAAGTTCATAATATACTTATAGCTAGAGGTAATTGTGATGCTGATGTAGACCAGATGGTTATAAACCATCCAATTCAAAGTCCTTATGTTATGAGCCAGTTTGGTGAAGTTAGAATCGTTATGACTCATGGATATGCTGATTCTAAGGATGACACTGTAAGAAATGCTAAAAATATGGGTGCTGATATACTTATACTTGGTCATACTCATGTTAAAGAATTATATTGTGATGAAAATTTAGTAGTTTTAAATCCAGGAAGTACTTCTATTCCAAAGGATGGAACTCACTCTGTAGCTATTGTCAATGTAGTTCAATCTGAAGATGAACTTGACATGAACTTTGATTTAATAGATATAAATACTGGGGAAATTATATCTATTAATAGCGAAGATTAATAATACAGTTTAGTTATAATAGTTCTTTATTATTAACTATATTAAATTTTATTGCTTATAGTAAAAGCACTATGTAATTGTCTACATAGTGCTTTTTATTATTGCAAATTTTTATATATATTTTTTTAAGTATTTTAGTTGCTAATATTAATTCATATATTCCTAATTCTCAAACAGATATAAATATAGCATCTATACTAATACCATTCTTTTGTGTTATATCACAATTTATCTTTGTGCATATTTTTCTGCTATTTTAACTATAAGTTGAGTACATTTTTCCATAGCTACTACTGGTATACATTCATTTTTACTGTGGAAGTTAAGCCCTCCAGTAAATATGTTTGGACAAGGTAATCCCATAAATGATAATCTAGCTCCATCAGTCCCACCTCTTATAGGTATTATTAATGGATTTATATCTAAGTCTTTCATAGCTTCTTCAGCTATGTCAACTACAAATTTAACTGGCTCTACTTGTTCTCTCATATTGTAGTATTGATCTTTTAAATCTAAAGTTATTCTTCCATCATATTTTTCATTCATTTTAGCTATAGTAGCTTGCATAAATTCTTTTCTTTCTTCAAACTTAGCTTTATCATGGTCTCTTATTATATAAACCATACTTGCACTTTCGACATTTCCATTTATATCATTTAAATGATAGAAACCTTCATATTCTTCAGTAGTTTCAGGTCTTTCGCTAGCAGGTAACATTTCTGATACCTCTGCTGCTATATGTAGGGCATTAACTAATTTATTTTTAGCGCTACCTGGGTGTACATTTCTTCCTTGTATAGTTATAGTAGCTGCAGCTGCATTGAAGTTTTCATATTGAAGTTCACCCATTATACCGCCATCTATAGTGTATGCATATTTAGCTCCAAAATTATCAACCTTAAATAAGTCTGCTCCTCTTCCTATTTCTTCATCTGGAGTAAATCCTATTTTTATATCACCATGCTTTATTTCTGGATGATTTATTAAATATTCCATAGCTGTAACGATTTCCGCAATACCAGCTTTATCATCTGCTCCTAATAATGTAGTACCATCTGTAACTATTAAATCTTCACCTGCAAATTTTGCAAGTTCAGGATAATCTGTTACCTTAGTAACTATATTTAATTCTTCATTTAATACAATATCTTTTCCATCATAATTTTCAACTATTCTAGGCTTAACATCTTTCCCTGTAACATCTGGTGCTGTATCTAAGTGAGCTATAAATCCTATTGTTTCTACTCCCTCAGTATTTCCTTTTAATGTAGCCATAACATAGCTATTTTCATCTACATTTGCATCACTTAATCCTAGTCCTTTTAATTCTTCTACTAGATAATTAGCAAATACTCTTTGACCTTCAGTCGATGGACAATTTTCATTTTTAGGATCTGCAGTTGTATCAAATGTAACGTATTTTAAAAATCTTTCTAACACTTTTTCTCTCATGTTTTTATCCTTCTTTCTTTTGTTATATTGATTAGTAAATGATATATACATTTAAGTAATTCCATTATATTACAAAATGATACTAAAGTATATCTACCTTTTTTAATATTTGATGCATCATAACTAATCCTAGGCAAAAAATAATACCTATTATACCCTTTACCTGTATTCCAATAGATATAGCGCCTAAAGCCACTAATAGACTAAGTCCTATGTTTACCGATACTAATTTGTGCTCTAATATTTGTCTAAGTAATGATAAAAGTACAAAAACTATTCCTATTGATATAAATAAAAAATAATTTTCTACTATCCAATAGTAAATTATTGCAGGTACATATATCACAGTTATTCCTAAAAATGGAATTAAGTCTAATATTGCTGCAACAAACCCTAGAATTGTTCCATAAGGAACATCTAAAATACTAAAGCTAAAACCGCTGCTACTGCTAAAAAGCTTAAAATTAACGTTGATACACCTTTATTTATCCTAAACTTCACTTTAAGTTTTTGAGATATAAGGCTGATTATAAATGCTATCATACCACCTATAAAAAAACTTCTATCTAGTACAGACATATTATCACTCCATTTAAGTATATTTTATCATTATTACCATTTTATACAAAATAAAACACTGCTTATAGCAGTGTTTTATCTTAAGTAAAAATTCTTATTTTCTTTATTCTATTTTTATCTAAACTTTCTATACAAAATCTTATATTATTAACTTCAATGACTTCATTTTCTTCAGGTAATCTTCTTAAATGCCCTATTATAAATCCACCTATAGAATCAAATTCTTCTGATTCTAATTTAACCCCTATAAACTCATTTACATCACTAATTTTGATGCTACCCTCAACAACATATTCATCTTCTTTTATTATTATAATATCCTCTTCTTCTTCATCAAACTCATCTTCTATATCTCCAACTATTACCTCTACTAAATCCTCTATAGTTATTAAACCAGCTGTTCCCCCATACTCATCTACGACTATAGCCATTTGACTTTTTTCAATTTTCATTTCTTCAAGAAGTTGGGTAATTTTCTTAAATTCATATGTGAAGAATGGATCTCTTATATAATTTTTAATGTCAAATTTAGAAATTTCTTCATTATTTAAAAATATTATATCTTTTATATTAAGTATACCTATAATATCATCTATCGAATCATTATATACTGGCATTCTACTCAATTTCTCATTTTTAAACATTTCTATAATTTGTTCATAGCAATCTTCTGAATTTATAGCTATCATATCTAATCTTTGTACCATAGCTTCTTTGGCTTGCATATCTCCAAATTGGAATACATTATTTATTATTTGTCTTTCTTCTATTTCAAGTACCCCTTCTTCATGACTTACATTAACCATAGTTTTTAATTCTTCTTCAGTTATATATGGTTGAACTCCTTTACTTTGGATTCCAAACAGTTTAAATATTACATTTGTAACTATATTGAATATCCATACTATAGGTGCTACTATAAATATAATCAATTTAATTGGTTTAGATACTAAAATAGCTATTTTTTCTGAATTATTAGCTGCTATAGTTTTTGGAGTTATTTCTCCAAATATTAATACTAACACAGTCATGACAGCTGTTGCAATAGGTACTCCTTGTGCTCCCATTAAAGTTATGAATAATGATGTAGATATAGATGTTGCTGCTATATTTACAACGTTATTCCCAACTAATATTGAGCTTAATAGTTTATTGGGATCTTCTATTAAATTACTTACCAGTTTAGCTCCCTTTATTCCTTCTTCTTTCATGTACCTTATTCTTATCTTACTTAGTGACATTAATGCTGTCTCAGATGCTGAGAAAAACCCTGAACCTATAAGCAATATCACTAAAATTATAATTTGAATCAAACTACTGGCCGATTCCAACCTTTACCACACTCCTAGTTTTATGTTTTTTATGTTAATATATTATAGCACATTTAAGTATAATTAGGAAATAATACAAATCACTGATAAGTTAAGATTCTTAAAATATTATTCCCTAATAACTATGATAAATATTTACTTCTTTACATGTCATATATAGGATAAATTACTTAGCTTATATATACATATATGTATATATATTTATGATTATTATTTAGTTAATAAAAATTTTAATATATCCATATACTAATACAAAATGTAAATGGAGGTATTTTTTATGAATGATTTACTAGATAAAGGAGCTGTTCTTCAAAGAGATAAAGAAACTTATGCTATAGCACCACATATTCCTGCTGGGTTAATAACATCAGACCAGCTCAGAAAACTTGCCGATGTTGCTGATAAATATAAAGTAGCAGCAATAAAAATTACAGCAGCACAACGTATCGCATTGGTAGGTTTAAAGGAAGATGACATAGATAAGGCTTGGGGTGATTTAGGAATGTCTCCTGGTGCTGCAATAGGTTTATGTGTCAGAAGTATAAAAACTTGTCCAGGTACAGCATTTTGTAAAAGAGGTTTTAGAGACTCTGTATCTATAGGGCTAAAACTTGATGATAGATATCATGGCATGAACCTTCCTAATAAGTTAAAAATTGGTGTAAGTGGGTGTGTTAATAGCTGTTCTGATAATCATACTCGTGATATAGGATTGATGGGTATGCCTAAAGGATGGGCTGTATTTGTAGGTGGAAAAGGTGGAACAATGCCTAGACTCGGAGATAAATTAATTATAAATGTTCCCGATGATAAGGTTTTAGATTTAGTTGATGAAATAGTAACTTTATATTCAAAAAATGCAACTGGAAAAGAACGTTTAGGTTCTTACATAGATAGAATTGGGTTTGATGAATTTAAATCTAGGATAAATTTAGACAAATATAACTAATAAGTATCAATAAAATATTTTTTTATAAACTTTAAAATATTTTTTATTATAATGTGTCACTTTTTGCAGTTAATGCATATGTTATATTAAGAGAAGCTTAAAAAGTAATCAGTAGTTTCTCTTAAAAAATAATATGAATATCAAAACTCCTGTTAGTATTTTAATTAATGATCGGATATAAAAAATTTCTTTCCCCCCAAAAAAATATTCTTAGCCACCTATTCTTCCCCCCCCTTGTTTAGGTGGCTTTTTTTATGAAAATAATAAATTTTTATTAACTAAAATTTATGTTACATGTATATAAAACAAATTTTAGTTAATAATTATAAATGAGAGCGGAAATTATATATCTCTCCCCCTAATAAGTATATATATGACGTCTACGAACTCCCCCTCGTAGACGTCACTTTTTTTGTATAATAAAAAAGCTTTATATCTGCTTATTTTCGGCAAACATAAAGCTTTAAAACTAATTTTATAATTTGTTTAAAAATACCAAATTATCCTTAACTATACTCTATTTTGATCTTAGATCCTGTTCCAGCTTCACTTGGCGATACCACTAACTTAATAGGAACCCTATTTTTAAGATCTTCAACATGACTTATTATTCCTACACTTAGCTTATCACTGTGTAATCTTTCTAGCGATTGCATAACAACTTCTAATAGTTCGTTATCAAGTGATCCAAATCCTTCATCTAAGAAAAAGAATTCTAATGGTGCACTTCCTTTTAATTGTATTTGAGATGATAATGCTAAGGCTAAAGATAATGAAGTTAAGAAAGTCTCTCCTCCAGATAAGGTATCTACACTTCTTCTTTGTCCTCCATTAAAATTATCTCTCATTACAAAGTTTAATGTAGAGTCTATTTCTAAAGCATATCTTCCTTTAGTTATGTCTTCTAATCGTTTTGATGCTTCTAATGCTATATATTTTAGTTGATTCGTTGCAACATATTCTACAAATCTATTTCCTTGAACTATCTTGTCTAAATCTTCTAATAAATCTACTTGATGTTGAACCAACTTAAATTCTTTATTTAACTCTTTGACCTTAGCTAATGATTCTTGTAGTGTGTTTAATATATTTTGTTTAGCCCCGATATCTTTTGCTATACGACCTACCTCTACTCTTAAATTGTATATACTATTCTTTAATTCTTCAAAGTCTTCTGGTTTAATCTTTCTTCCAAATAAATTTTCCTTTAATTCCTCAATTTTTAGTGTTAATATTTTTTGTTCTTCTTCATACTCAATTATTTCATCATGAAGTCTTCTAGTATGATCTAGCTCTAATAATGCTCTTTTTACAGAATATATATTATCAAATTTATAATCTATAAGTAATTGGTTTAATGTTTCTGATTGAATTTTGTATTGTTCTTTAGCAATTTTTAATCTACCATCAACATTTGATTTTTCAGCACTATATTTATCACATTCTATTCTTTGTTCTTCTAGATTTTTCTTACTTGTTTCTTCTTGAGTTATTAACTTATTTATAGTTATTTCTAAATTTTCTAAAAGTACTTTTGATAGTTCTCCTTTTGTTATTGCTATAATATCACTGTATTTTTCTTCTCTTACCTTTCTTTTTTCACTATATACTTCTCTTGCTATATTTAAATCTACTTCAGTTTTATGTAGATTATTTTGGTAATTTTTAATTTCTTCTTCTATTTTTTCTTTACTTTGAGCTACCTTTAAATGCTCATCATTTAATTCTTCTATAAGCTTTTCATTTTTATTTATTTCATATACTTTGCTACTTAAGTCTTGTATTTTTACTATAGTTTTAAGACCTACATATTCATCTTTTACTTTTTTAAATTTACTTTCTATTACCTCTAATTCTTCTTTAATTTCTTTAGATGATTTCTTGTATGTATTTATACTTTCTTGTAATTTTAATTCTTCTTTTTCTATTAAATTTTTTTCTTCTCTTAATTTATTAAGTTTTAATTCTGTTTCTTCTTTATCTTGTTGCCATCTTTGTACACTATTTTTTAATGCTTCTAATTTTCTACTTTCATCATCTAGCTTTTTAGATAACTCACTTGAGTTAATCTCTCCTATCTTAGATTTTAATTCTTGCATTTCCTTCATTTTTATCTTTTCTGCAGAAGTATATTCACTATTATACCCACTTAGTTCATCTATCTTATTTTTTATAGAGGATTCTTCTTGCTTTAATTTTTCTAACTTAGATTTAGTAAATGCTATTTTTTCATCATTATTTCCTTCTTCTAAGTTTTCATGGTGCCTAGACCCACAAACTGGGCAAGGCATGTTTTCTCTTAGTTCTTTTCTAAGTTCTGATGCTAGATTTAAATATCTTAACTTATCTACTTCTTTTTCTAAGTCTCCTATATTTCTTCTAGTGCTTTCTAATTTATCATTTAATACATTTATTTCTCTTTCAATATGATGTTTATTCTCTAAAATACCATTTAATTCTACTTGTAATTTGTTCTTTTTATCTTCATTTTCCTTTACAATATCTAATTTTAATCTTAATCCAGTTATATGCTCAGTTTTGCTTACTATATCATCATTTTCTCCAGGAGATTTTTTTAGTAAACCATCTTGATGTATTTCTATTTCATTTAGCTTGCTATCTATTACACTTTTATCTCTTTGTATATATTTTATTTTTAAGTTTACTTCTTCTAGGTTTTTAGATAACTCATTTAATCTATCACCTTTTACAGTTTTCTCTTCTAACAGTTTGTTGTATTCTTTTTCATATTCGTAGGCCAAGAATATCTTTTGTTTTAAATCAGCTCCAATTTTTAGTTTATTTATATTATTTTCTAAATCTTTTATTGATTTTAAAATTATTTCTCTCTTAGATTCTAAATCATTTTTAGTTTTTTCTAAAACTTCTTTTTCTTTTCCTAAATTAATACCATTTTCTTTAATTTCTTTTAATTCTTTATCTATAGATATTAATTCTTCTTCTAATTGTGATGCTCTTTGAAGCTTTGTTTTTTCCTCACTTAATTTTGGCATCTTCTCATTTTTTAATAAATATAATTCTTCATATTTATTTTTAGTTATTAAGAATTCTTTATTTAAAATATCTAATTTTTTCTCTAAAGTCTCACTATTAGAAGTATCTTCATTTATTTTCTTTTCAAGGTTTTGAACTCCTAATATATGAGGATTTATTTTTTCTGCATTATTAGCATTTTCTAATTGTGCACCTTTATCTCTTATTTCTTGACTTTTTAAGTCTAATTCTTTTTTTCTTTTTTCATAAGTTTCTTTCTTTATTTGTTTTTCATAAATCTCTTTACTTTCCGTATATGTTTTTTGGGCTAATTCAAAATCTTTATTTGTTTGTATTTCTAATTTTTTTAATTCTTCTAGCTCTTTCTCTACATCTTTATAAACGTCTTCATTTACTCCATTGTACTGACTAAGTTTTGCATTTATATCTCTTAGATTTTGTAATTGAGTGTTTTTTCTTTTTCTTACTTTATCAATTAATCCCCTTCCATATTTTTCAAGGTTAAATATTCTCTCTAGCATATCTCGTCTTTCTGAGCCTGTTAATTTCAAGAAATCATTAAACTTCCCTTGTGGAAGTACCACTGACCTTGTAAAGTCATTTGCTGTTAATCCAACAATTTGTGCTACTTTTGTATTTACATCCCCTACTTTATCAGCAAGTACAGATTCTGTACCATCATTATTTATTTCCACTAATCTTGCATATGAAGTCTTAGTACCTGTATTAGTTCTAACTATAGTTCTATCAACTTTATATTTTCTTTTAGTGTTTTTACTTCCTATTTCAAATTCATATGAAATGATAGCTTTATCACAACTACTATTTATAAATTCCTTTGTATTTCTTGATATATTTCCATACATAGCAATAGTAATAGCATCAAGTATAGTAGATTTACCACTTCCTGTATTTCCAAATATACCAAACAATCCTCTATCAGTTAATTTTTCAAAGTCTACACTTGCTTTGTCTATATAACTATTTAATCCACTTAATTCTAATTTAATTGGTCTCATCTTCAGTCTCACCTTCTTCATTTATTATATCTAAAAATAAGTCCATAAGCTCTCCCTTAGGTTCCAATCCTCTACTAAATGAATAAAATTCTTTAAACATTTCTGCCATGGATTTATCCTTCATATCTATATGGTCATGTTCATATTGTGATGTTATTATAGGCTTTATTTCTATAATATCTTTTAAAATATCTTTCATCTTCTTTATATTTGATTGAGATATTACTTCCTCTGTTTTTATTTCGAAATAAGACCATATATCACGTTCTTTATTTTCTTCACATATTTGTAGTGCTTCTTCTATTCCATTACATTTAAATACTTCTATTGGTTTATAATTATTAAAATAAATTTCTTCTATCTTAGCTTTTTTATCTGCTTTGACATCTACTATATACGCACCTTTTGTATATGCTCTTTCATCTTTACTATATTGTAGCGGTGAGCCTGAATAATAAGCATTTAATCTTTGAGATGCTTTTTGTGGTTTATGTAAATGACCAAGTGCTATGTATTGAGCTTTACTTGGTAAGTGTTTCTTTTCTACTAATAAACTTCCACCTAATTCTATTGGTCTTTCTGAATCTGTACTTTCTCCACCTGTTACAAAAAGATGAGATACTGCTATATTTATAGAATCCTTTTCAAAGTTTGATTCTAGTTCAGTAAATATTTCTCCTATTTTTTGTGAGTATGTTTGCTGTCTTTCTTTATCCTCATTATTTTGTAGTATTACTTCATTAAGTCTTTTTTCACTTGGATATGGTAAAGTTATTACTACTATTTTTTCATCATTTATTTTTAACTTCACACAACCTTCTTTAGCTTCTATTATTTCAAATCCATTATACTTCGCTACTTCTGATTTACTTAATGGATTTCCAAGTATTATTATTCCTTGTTCATGTGCTAGTGGGGTTGCTGCTGATAACCGCTCAGGATTATCGTGGTTACCACTAATTATAAGAATACATCTTTGTCCATTATTTGCAAGTTTTGAAACTGTTTTATAAAATAATTTTTCAGCTACTGCTGGTGGGTTTGATGTATCGTATATATCTCCAGCAATTATTACCATATCTATATTATTTTCATTTACTATATTTATAAAGTCTTCACAAAACTTTATTTGCTCTTCTATTCTAGATTGACCTTCGAGAGTTTTTCCTAGATGCCAATCTGATGTATGAATAAATCTCATTGCTACCTCCATATTTTACAATCTTATTTATACACTAAACTTTATTTATTATAAGTTCTAAAAAATAATCTACATTGCTTTGATAAATCCTCCTTATCTTTATGATGGAAGAATTTTGTATAAATTTAACATATTATTGATAACTTGATTATATCACAAAAGGAAGATGTCTAAACATCTTCCTTTGATTCTAATACTATCGGTGTATTATACTATTTTATTCGATATTTTACCTTTACACATACATCAGCCATTTCTGTTATTTCATTGTTATGTGTTATCATTATTAAGTTTATAACTTTTTCTGTAGAATTAAATATTAATATACTCGTAATCATATTGATAGCTTTATACAATATAATCACTATAGAATATATCGTATAAAATTCATATAAAAAATGGGTTGATGTACTTATAGGTTATAATCAGTATTTACAAAAATAAAAGAGTGTAGACTTTATCTACACCCTCAGAAAACTAATCATTATAGTTTTTATTTATTTTAGGATAATCTTATTTTGAGACAACCCCTTTTGATAGTTTACATTTATTGCTACTTTGAAGTTTATATAGATTATATATATTAATTAAAACAATTATACCGTTAGCTAAAGCCACTGGATAAGCTCCTAAATATAATCCATATATAACAAATAATAAACATCCTATAGAGTTGATTATTCTAAGTCTTACAATATTTGTCATTGTTAGTGATATTGCAACAGAAATAGATGCTGCATATCCTACCCATTCAATTGGTGCTACATTAAACATGATACAATTTCTCCTTTTTTATATTTGTCGTTTAATATTTTATTATATCATTAAAATTTTATTTTGCATTATAATCTGCTAAAAATTTCTCTATTCCTATATCAGTAAGAGGGTGTTTAGCCATTTGTTTTAATACTCCAAATGGTATTGTTGCTATATCTGATCCAGCTAATGCACATTCAGATACATGTATAGGATTTCTTATACTTGCTGATATTATTTCTGTTGATATATTATGCATTTTAAATATATTAGATATCTCATTTATTAATTCTATTCCTCTAGTACCTATATCATCAACTCTTCCTACAAAAGGACTAACATATGTAGCCCCAGCTTTTGCTGCTAATAATGCTTGTTGAGATGAGAATATTAAAGTTACATTAGTTTTTATCCCTTTATCAGATAATACCTTAACTGCCTTTAATCCTTCTATACACATAGGTATTTTTATAACTATATTTTTATGCAATTTAACTAATTCCATAGCTTCTTCAACCATTTTATCAGCTTCTAAGCTTATTACCTCTGCACTTATTGGTCCATCTACTACCCCACATATTTCATTTATAACTTCTTGTAAATCTCTACCTTCTTTAGCTATAAGTGATGGATTTGTAGTTACTCCATCTATTATTCCCCAGCTATTAGCTTCTACTATTTCACTTACATTTGCTGTATCTATAAATATTTTCATATATTTTCTTCTCCCTATATTAAGTCTGCACTCGTAAATGAATACGGTAATAAATCTTTTATTTTAAATTCTTTTATATCTCCTTTAGAGTAACCTAGTATTACTTTTATATCTAATCCAAATTCAGCTATTACCTGTCTGCATATACCGCAAGGAGCTGTTATTTCATTTTTTTCTGAATTGTCGCTAGCTATAGCTATTGCATATATATCCTTATCACCTTCAGATACAGCTTTAAATATAGCTGTTCTTTCTGCACAATTAGTTCCTCCAAAAGATGCACATTCTACATTGCACCCAGTATAGATTTTCCCTGATTTAGTAATTACTGCTGCGCCAACATGAAAATTAGAATATGGAACATATGCATTTTCTCTAGCTTTTTCCGCTAATTCTAATAACTCTTTATTATTCATAAATATATCTCCTCTTCTTTGTATAATGTGCATCTTACAGTATTTAAACTTTTATTTTTCTAGGTTTCTTTTTATAAGGTTAACTATATTTTCGCTTGTTAATCCATGCTTTTCTAATAATTCTTGTGGAGTTGCAGATTCACCAAACACATCATTTACTCCTAACTTAACAACTTTTGTAGGAACAGTTTCAGATGTAACACCTGCAACTATTTGACCTAGTCCTCCTATAACAGAGTGTTCTTCACAAGTTAGTATGAATTTTGTTTCCTCTGCTGCTTTTTGTATTATTTCTCTATCTATAGGCTTTATAGTAGGCATGTGTATAAGTCTTACATCAATTCCCTCTTCTTTTAGAGTTTCGCAAGCTTGTTTTGCCATGGCTGTCATAAGTCCTGTAGATATTATAGTACAATCCTTACCTTCTTTTATGCATACACCTTTTCCATATTCAAACTTATAATCATCACCAAATATATCTTCGCTATTTAGTCTTCCAAGTCTTATATATACAGGTCCTATATGTTTAGCTGCATACTTTATTATCTCATTAGTTTCTTTAGCATCTGCGGGTACTAATACGCTCATATTAGGAAGAGAGTTCATTATAGCTATATCTTCTATAGATTGGTGAGATCCACCATCTTCTCCTACTGTTATACCTGCATGAGTTGCTGCTATTTTTACATTTGCCTTTGGATAACATATTGAGTTTCTTATTATTTCAAAAGCTCTTCCTGATGCAAAAACTGCAAAAGTACTAGCAAATGGTATTTTACCATATCTGGAAAGTCCTGCACTCATACCTAAAAGATTTTGTTCTGCTATACCAGCATTTATAAATCTGTTTGGATAAGCTTTCGCAAAATCTGCTGTTTTCGTAGATTTTGAAAGGTCAGCATCTAATACTACTATATCTTCATTTAATGCTCCTAATTCTACTAATGCTTTTCCATATGCCTCACGTGTAGCTAATCCCATTATAAGTACCCCTTTCTCATCTCTTCTAACTCATTTATTGCTAAATCTCTTTGCTCGCTATTTGGTGCAGTTCC
Source organism: Romboutsia sp. (assembly GCF_035470145.1). Taxonomy (GTDB): domain Bacteria; phylum Bacillota; class Clostridia; order Peptostreptococcales; family Peptostreptococcaceae; genus Romboutsia_D. Next base: position 1,405 of record NZ_DATIRC010000122.1, on the reverse strand, counting down.
ATGCCATCCTGCATTATTTTCCATAAAAGATACACCTTTACCTTTTACAGTTTCTGCTATTATAACTGTTGGTTTTTTATGTTCATTTTTTGCACTTTGTAATGCTTCTTCTATTTGTTTGAAGTCATGTCCATCTATACTTACTACATTCCATCCAAAACTTTCAAATTTTTTATTTAAAGGTTTTATTCCCATTACATCTTCATTATTTCCGTCTATTTGTAACTTATTATAATCTATAAATGCTACTAAGTTACTCAATTTATAGTGAGCTGCACTCATAACAGCTTCCCAAACTAACCCCTCTTGTAGCTCTCCATCTCCTAAAAGTGTATATACTCTAGAATCAGAGTTATCTATTTTAGCACCTAATGCTAGTCCTACTGCATTTGATATACCTTGTCCTAAAGACCCCGTAGATATATCTACTGATTTTATTTTTTTACTATCAGGATGTCCTTGTAACTTAGAACCTAATGTCCTTAAAGTCATAAGTTCTTCTTGAGGTATAAATCCTTTTTCACTTAATGTTGCATATAAAACTGGTGCTGCATGACCTTTACTAAGTACAAAATAGTCCCTTTCTTTGCTATCTAAATTACTTTCATTTATATTCATTTCTTTAAAATACAAATACGTAAGTATTTCAACAGCTGATAAAGATCCACCTGGATGACCTGATTTTGACTTTGTTATCATTTCTACTATATTTTTTCTTATATTTATAGCATGATTTTTTAATTGATTATGCATATAATTTATCCTTTCCTGATTTAAAATTTGCTTTTTTATTATAACTCCATATAAATAACTTTACTCACATATTTCTTAGATATCCTAATCCACATGTGAGCAAAATCATTTTAAATTTAATTACTATTTAGGATAAGTGTTAATTATATAGCCATTATTAATCCTACTATTAAAGCACTTAATAAACTTACACAGAATCCACCCATCATTCCTCTGAATGCTAGTTTTGATAACACACCTTTTTTTTCTGGGCAGAATACTGATATACCTGATATACATATACCCATACTAGCTATGTTTGCAAATCCTGCTAAAGATATTGACATCATTAGTCCTGTTCTATAATCTAAAGTATTTAATATTTGACCTAATTGACCGAAAGCAACAAATTCATTTAATATTAACTTACTTCCAAGTAATTGACCTGCAGTAAATACATCTTCCTTTGCTAGACCCATTAAGAATCCTATAGGTGCAAATACATATGATAAAATTTGTTCTAACGATAGTCCAACTACTCCTAATACACCATTAACTAAAGCAACTAAAGATATTATAGCAATTAGCGATGCTCCTATACCTAAAGCCATTTGAAGACCATCATTAGCTCCTTGAGATATTGCAGATATAAGGTTTGCATTATCACCTTTAT
>NZ_DATIRC010000121.1:0-1691 GCF_035470145.1 Romboutsia sp. | reverse complement strand
TACAAACGCTTATACTAATAATGTTTCTGTAATTGATACAAACACAAATACAGTGGTAGATACTATCTCTGTTGGAGATTTCCCACTTGGAATAGCAATAGCAAATATTGATTTTCCATGCCCAACTCCTTTAGATAGAATGTGTATTGAAACAACAAGAATCTTTGACTCATGTATGTTTGAAGATGAACTTAAAGAAACTTTTGAAGTTCCAAATTCAAATAAAGCTAAAGACATTCAATGTGATATTATAGAAACTAAATGTAGTATATTGGATATAACTAAAATAGATGAACAACAAGATTTAGTGGATGTAAAATTGCAAATAAAAGTATTTATTCGTTTTGCAAGTAAATGTTTTAATGACCATGCATTTAAAAAAGTAGTATGTTTTGATAAGAATATTACTCTTGTTACACCAGAAGGTGCAGATGTATGCTGTGATGTTAATAATGTAACTTGTGCATGTATCCAATCAAGTCATGTTGGAATGGTATCTTGTAATAATAAGTTACGTTGTACTGTAAAAGTAACTGCAGTTATTAAATCTAAAAAACTCGTTCAAATTGAAGTACCGTTTATAAGAATCTGTGAACCAAAACAATGTTATCCTAATGAATAAATAACAGTAGCACCCGATAAAAGTTATCCTTTACCTAATCGAACCTTCTGAAACAAATAGGATTATGTTTGTTGCAAATCATAAAAAAACCCACGATAGTATATCGTGGGTTTCACTGGTGGAGACGATTCTCAAGAATCATATCCACGATTTTCTACTTTATTTTTTAGTATAACTCTGTATAAATCTCCAATAATTGTATCCCTCGGTGCCATATTATCTATTAGATTATTATACCTTCAAAATGATCTACTTCATGCTGAATAATTTGTGCAGTAAATCCTGTAAATACTTGTTTATACTTCTTGAAATTTATATCTAGATATTCTACCTCTATTGTTTCATATCTCGTTGTTTTTCTAGAACCAGTTAAAGATAGACAACTTTCTTCTGTCTCATAAGGCTTCTCTTTGTTTAGTATCGCTGGATTTACCATAGGAACTATAATATTACCTACACTAAATACCAGTATACGTTTTTTTACTCCTATCATATTAGCTGCCATACCTACGCAATGATCTAAATTTGCTCTTAATGTATCGATTAAATCATTAATAACTTCTACATCTTCTTTCGTTGCAAATTCTGATTTTTGTTCTAAAAATGATATATCTTTTACAACTGTTCTTATCATCCGTCTTCCAACCTTTCTAATTTATTTGTCTGAATTAATATCAGTTTATATTCTATATTATAAAATTATACTCTAATATGTTAGATTAGTGTAAGTATGTAAATTTTTAAATTATTATTTGCTCAACTTATGATTTATTTTTATCTCAATAGTATAATACTATCCTAATTATATTATCAATTCAATATACTAGTTATTAATCTCAATAGAATATTTGATAAATAAAAAAGTATTGATAAAACATCAATACTTTTGGTGGATTTTACTGGTTGAGACGCACACCACAATGATCAACAATTATAGCCTTTATAATTATAATTTATTAAACATTCGCTTATCTTTAATGAAGAACTTTTATAAACTTCTTTAATATCTGTAACCAACCATATTACCTATAATTTAATTAAGCTTAAAGCTTAAAAAATATTAAGGAGG
>NZ_DATIRC010000120.1:0-2921 GCF_035470145.1 Romboutsia sp. | reverse complement strand
ATTTCTTTTTTATTTTCATTTATAAATTCAATAATTCTAAAAAGCCTTAGATCATTTAAAAATGACTGTGGATGCAAAAAAAAGTAAGCTTTAGATTTTTAAATTCTAAAGCTTACTTTTAAAATTGATTTTTATCATAATCTTATAAGTTTTTATCACAAAATCTTTTTATATCTTCTATATTATTACTTTTATTTTTTATAGGTAGTGAATCAAACACAATATCCTTATATCTACTATTTGAAAAATCACCTATTCTAGAATCAAGAATAGCTACAATACCTTTATCATCATGCTTTCTAATTAATCTACCAATACCTTGTCTAAGCTTCACTATCATATACGGTACACTAACCTCCATTAAAAAGTCTTTGCTAGTACTTCTTTTATACTCAATTATAGGATCTGGCACTGGAAATGGTAGCCTAAATACTATAAGGTTTGAAAGAGCCTTACCTGGTATATCAATACCCTCCCAAAACGTACCTGTTGCTAATAGTACTGAGTTTTTATCTTTTTTAAATTCCTCTAGTATTTCATCTTGCGATGAAGCTATGCTTTGCCTTAATAAATTATATCCAATATTCTTTTTCTTTAATATATTATATACTTCATTTAAATCACTTTTGGATGTAAATAGTATTAAAGCTTTACCTTTTGTTATTTCTAGTAGTTTTATTATTTCCTCTACACCTTTTTTAATAAAAGTATCTCTTTCATAAGTTGGATGAGGCATGTTTTCAGCGTAGTATATCATGGCATTTTCATTATATGCAAATGGAGAGTACTTTTGCACTGCTAAAAATCCGTCTTTAACTTTAAAGCCTGTATTTTTTATAAAATACTCATATCGTTCTTCTTCACTACCCTTGTTTTTATCTGCTATTGTTGCTGATGTTAATATTGTAGTTTTTGTTTTATCAAAATATAGCTTTCTTATTTCTTTGTCTATGTTTTTAGGGCAAGAGAAAACTTCTATACCTTTGTTTTTTTCCATCCAAAATAAGTTGTTAGAATTTTTTTCTAATATATTACTTAAGAATAGTTCTAAATTTTCTAGGCTTTCTACTATTTCTTCACTTAAATTATTATCACTGTAAAATTGTACTTTATCATGTATTACTTTAATATGTTTTTGTAATTTGAAAATTAAATCTTTTATACTATCCATATCTATAAAAAATCTTTCCATATCGTTATTTTTAAAATTAGGATTTTCCTTTAATTGAGTTTTAATTTGGTCACTTAATTTTAAAAATAACATGTTTAAAATATCATTTATATTTTTAATTTCTAAGCTTAAACTATTTTTTACACTTACCTTTTTTATACTATTTCTAGAATCTTTAATTAAGTTCTTTATACTATTTTTGCTGTAACTTTCTATTAAAGAACTTCTAACCTTCTCTTCTAAATTATGAGCTTCATCTATTACTATTAAGTCTATATCATCACTTAACAACCCTTTTTGACCTTTTTTCAGCTTTTGAAAATGTACTGTTAGTAAGTCTTGGTTGCAAAGTATAACACCTTTAGTTTCTAGCATATCATTTCTAAGTCTCATGAACCTACAAGTCTTAAAATACTCACATTTTCTATGGTCTGTTGTTTTTATACATACATTGTCCCACATATCATCATTTATATCTAAGTTTATAAATCTTCTATCAATAGTTCCATTTTCTATGTATTTATAAAGTATTTCATCTTCTTCATTTATTTCATCATTATCTTTGAAATATTCATCAGCTCTTTTTCTGCATGCAAAATGAGTCATACCTTTTGCAAGTATTATCTCTGGTCTGTGATTTATGTATGAACATATTTTTTTAACATCTTTTATTAACTGCTCTTGAAGTGCTATTGTAGAAGTTGCTATTAATATTGGCTTATTAAATAGCATATTGTAATATAAAAGTGGCACAATGTAGGCATAAGATTTACCTATTCCTACTCCAGCTTCTACTATTGTATGCTTTTTTTCTTTTATACTATAACAAATATCAAGGGCCATGTCTTCTTGTCCTTCTCTTTGTTCAAATCCTAACCTTGGTATTTCTTCCATGAAAAAATCCCATACCAGTTTTTCTAGTTGATCGTATTTATCTATTTTATTATTAGTCTTATTTTTATTATCTGAAAACCAAAACATACTTTTCTCCTTATTTATTAATAATATATTATTTTACCACATATTGAAATTTTTGATTACTTATATACTTATAATTAACAATAAGTGCTATATTTATTTTAAGATTATCAATTGTTTAAAAATGTGCTGTCTAAAAATACAAAATAACTAGAATTTAATAAAAAAGGAAGTATCTGTTAATGATTAAAATCATTTTGAGACACTCCCTTTATTTTTATTTATATATTTAGTTTTCTATAAAACTTCAATTGCATTTGCTTTTATATGTTTATCTTTTCCATTTTTTAGTTTTAACATCTCATTAGTATTATAAGCAAAGTATGCTGTTAAAATCACAGTAAATAAATCTGAAAATGCTTGAGTATATAAAACTCCATTAATACCTAATAATTTAGGAAGTATAAATACAAGAGGAATAAAGAAAATTCCTTGTCTAGCCGTACCAACTATTAAAGCTTCTTTTGACATTCCTAATGCTTGATATAGTATAGCATATACTTGTGTAAATCCTAAGAAAGGATACATTAGAATAGTTGCTCGTAAAGTTTTTGCTCCAACTTCTATAACACTACTATCGCTACTAAATAAATTTATAGCAGGCTTTGCAAATATCATAAGAACCGCTGTTCCTGTAATTGCAAATATAGTTGTTATTTTTATAGATATTTTTATCGCTTTTCTTAATTTATCATAATTACCTGCACCATAATTATAACTAGCTATAGGCTGAAAACCTTGATTATAACCTATAATTACAAACATAACTAAT
>NZ_DATIRC010000119.1:0-1661 GCF_035470145.1 Romboutsia sp. | reverse complement strand
ATTGATGAAATTATGGAATCTAAAAACAATGATAGAATAGCTTCTCAAGATGAAATACTAGAGGGGTTAACAAGGATCGCTAGAGGAATAGAAGAAGAAGAAGTAGTCACAATAACGCAGCTAGGTGAGGTTGTAAGGACTGAAAGAACACCAACTAATAAAGATAAGCTTAAAGCATGGGAATTATTAGGGAAACGATACAGAATGTTTACTGATAAGATAGAAGCTAATATAAATGAAGTAGTTACGATCATAGATGATATAGGTGAAGATGATGAGTAGTAAAAGACTATCAGAAATATTTAATGATAACTTTAAAAGCTTCTATGCTAAATCAAAGAAAAATGATTATCTATTCTATGTATTAAAAGGTGGTAGAGGAAGTGCTAAATCAACTCATATAAGCTTTGATATTATAATAAATGCTATGAAAAATCCTGTTACTACTTTAGTAGTTAGGAAAGTTAGTAACACATTATCTGAATCAGTGTTTGAGCAGCTAAAAGAAGCCATTGATATTTTAGGGGTTGGTATGTATTGGGAATCCAAAGTATCGCCTTTACAATTGATATATAAGCCCAGGGGCAACAAGATTATATTTAGAGGTGCTGATGATCCTAATAAAATAAAATCTATTAAAATGTCAAAGTTTCCTGTAACTACTTTATGGATAGAGGAATTAGCAGAGTTCAAAACAGAAGAAGAAGTATCAACCATAATAAATTCAGTATTAAGAGCAGAATTAGAAGATGGATTAAAGTATAAAGTTTATTACTCTTACAATCCACCTAAGAGAAAGCAATCGTGGGTTAATAAAAAATATGACACTCAATTCTTTGCTGCTAATACTTACATACACAGTAGCACTTATTTAGAAAATAAACATATCTCAAAAGCTTTTATAGAAGAAGCAGAGGAAGTAAAAAGAAGAAATGAATTTAAGTATAGGCATGAATACTTGGGTGAGCCTATCGGAAGTGGAGTAGTGCCTTTCAATAATCTTATATTTAGAACTATTACAGATAAAGAAATAGCTGCATTTGATAATATAAGGCAAGGCATTGACTGGGGTTATGCTACTGACCCATTAGCTTTTATAAGATGCCATTATGATAAAAAGAAAAGAACATTATATTTGTTTGATGAATTTTATGAGGTTAAAGCTTCTTTAAGAAAAATAGAAGAATTTTTAAAATCTAAAAAGTATCATTATGATAGGATAGTTGCAGATAGTGCAGAGCCTAGAAGTATAGCAGAAATGAAGTCATATGGGTTTCAAATTGAAGGTGCTAAAAAAGGTGCTGGAAGTGTTGAATATGGAGAAAAATGGCTCGATGATTTAGAAGCTATTATTATTGATCCTAAAAGAACACCTAACGCAGCTAAAGAATTTGAAAACATAGACTATCAAGTTGATAAAGACGGCAATCCAAAGTCTAAATTAGAAGACAAGGACAATCACATTATAGATGCTACTAGATACGCATGTGAAAATGATATGAAGAATAGAAAGACTAGAGGATTTGTAAATGTAAATATTTAAGGGGGGGTGAATAGATGTTAACAAATTTAGACTTTTTAAAATTAGGTGCAAGTTTCCCACCTGCCAGCGAAACTGAAAGACTTGAAAAATATAATAAGAATAAGCTTATATTTGAAGG
>NZ_DATIRC010000118.1:0-1877 GCF_035470145.1 Romboutsia sp. | reverse complement strand
TTCCTAAAGCAGTAAGGTCTAGTGTCATTACGTTTTGAACTTCCATTACTTTACCATTAGCAGTCGTCGCATCTATATATTGATGTCTTAATAATGTTCTTAAATTTCCAGTAGCATCTGTTGGAGGTGTTGCAATTACAGAAATATCGTACCATTGATTTTGAACAGGACTGCTTATTGAATAAACATCTTTATCCGTACCTGTAGTCGTTCCATCATAACGGACAATAATACTTTGACATGATGAATTTGTAACTCTAACTCTTGCCTTAAAATAGTATTTAGATAAAGGATTTACGGTAACACTATATATAGGCTCTGCAATAGGACTGTTTCCAGTTCCGACACCTGTATTACTTAGCACTCCATTTGATACTGTATTAGTACCATAAACAGAAGTCCAACTTGTTGTTCCATTAGCAAAGTTGCCATTCTTAACTATTTGATTTAAAGTTCTACCTTCTAATTTCAAGTCACTCAAATACCCATTTGCTGTATCCTCTATAACTGTAAAACTCTTGTCACTTATAACAGATGTCATTGTAGCATCTTCCAGCTTTTTCACCTTGTCTAAACTTTCATTAACACTATCAAGCCTAGTATTTATGCTATTTATACTAGCAGAAGTTGACTTAGGAACACTACCTTTTATCGTTGGCTCAATCTCACATAAACTTAAAATGTTAGTTTTATTTGTAAATGTTCTAAGTGCAACTTGTTGGTCATCTGCAAGTGGATAAAATACAGATGCAGTTGTTGGGTATTTAATAAGCATATTATTTTTAGATAAAAAGTCCTTAAATCCATTCAAATCTTGTGTGACCATTTTTGACTTTTCTATACATACAAAAACTGTAACGACACTATTATAATTAGTTAATCTAAATGAATTTAAATAATTTAACAAACCAGCAGTATTGTCATTTGTAAATATATTTGATATAGCCTTTACGTCACTAAGACCATCAGAAACTTGATTTCCAATAAGCCTGAATAATATTCTATCTGTTAAATCTGAATGTAAATACCAATTCTCACTACCATTAAATACAACGTCTTTGTTATTATCTTCTATCCCCCAAACTCCATCTTTTTCAACAATTCTATCTGCAACAGTTCCAATTTTTTCTAATTGCACATCTGATAAAATAGTTAATTTATGACTTTGTGGAATTTCATAAGAAGTGACTACTGTTCCTTTTTCTACTTGTATAACATCTGAAATATTTTCTAATATTACAAATTTAAAATATCTACAATTCGCAGGTGTTGTAAAAGTTGGTGCTAATCCAGATAAGGCTAATGAAGATATAAAAGTTTTATTAATATCATAAAATCTCAAACCTATATATGCTACATTCCTAGTTCTTGATAATACATATTCAGCATTTGAAGAAATATATTGATAATTTTTCGTTCTTAAATATGCTGAATTTATATCTAAATTACCTGTTGTTGAATTTATTGAACCTATTTCAAGTTCACCATCAAATATATTTTTATTTCTACATAAAAGAGGTATTTCGAAGCGACCGTCCTCAAGTTCATTACCTGTACTTGAAATTTCTGATAGTACACTTGGATTTTGATACGTATTTCCCTCGATTACTACATCTTTAACCCAACCATCAACACTATCACTTGATATATATGTACCACTTACATCACTATACATTATATTTTGTTGCTTATTATCTGCTAGTAATCTTTCTTGTAAACTTGCGTATTCTTTGCCGTTAATATCTTTTCTTGCAAGTTGTACTTCTGCATTAGTGCTTTCAGCAGGTGCTAAAGCATTAAATTGACTAACTAAGTTATTTATAGTATTTATTATACTTTGTCTAGTTGTTTCAGTTTCTGTGATCTTAGCATTAGCA
>NZ_DATIRC010000117.1:0-1511 GCF_035470145.1 Romboutsia sp. | reverse complement strand
AGTGCATCCATCACTTGATGGACATGAGTTACAATTTGACATAATTTCCACCCCTTATGTTATTGGCATTTGCTAATAACATAATAACACCATGAATAGTTATTGTCAAATGCCAATAACTCTTATTAGCATATTTTTTGTTAGAAACATTTGTGAGTTGACATATACATATCTATTTCACAACAAAAAAATGCCGTATTTAACGACATCCTTTGTACTCATTTTTAATTATAATTTAATTTATCTATAACATTATGTTCTTCCTTTAAGCTATTGAGTCTATATAGGTATTTGTATATATCTACTCCAGCTATATATTTATTTAAAACCTAATTGTTATAGCATATCTAAATTTTTCGTAAAACATAGATATAAATTATTCACCTTCTACATTAACATTTATCTTAGTTTTTGTTTTTGTTTTTATACCTCTAATAAAAATAGCTACGGTTACTATTAATCCAATTATTCCTGATATTGGATAAATAATACTAACTAATGTAGAGAATGGTAACCTGCCTCCAACAGCTCCTACTATGGTACAAAATATAGCTATTTTAACAAACTTGCTACTTTTTTCTTCTGCAAAACTTGTAGCTACTCCCCATAGCAATGGAACTGCTGTAGTATATATTCCAGCTATAAGTATTACTGAGAATACTGTTCCTACAATTGGAGAGATTTTGTCTGCCATATATAAAGTTGGTATTTCAGCATTATAAACATTTTGAATATCTGATAATATTCCCATGTTAAGTAAAATAGCTACAAACATGAACATAGTTCCTCCTAGTATACCTCCCCATATACAACTTGTTTTATTATTAGCAGTAGACCCTGCACCTACTAAAAAAGGTGTAGCAACTACTAAGTTAAGTCCTCCGTATATAATTCCACCTAACCACCAACTATCTGTTGCTTTAATTATATTTAAATTAGAAATAACCTCTTTTGTACTATAAAGATTTTCATAATTCTTTGAGATAGTTATAACTCCAACTATAATTGCAATTACAACAATAATTGGTCCAATATTGCCCAAAATCTTCAGAACTTTCTCCATACCTAGTAACACTGTTACAAGACATATTATAGCTAAAATTAATGAACCTATACTTTTATTTATACCATAATATTGATTCATTGAAGAACCTGCTCCAGATATCATAACTACAAAAACAGAAAAGAAAAATATTGGCATAAATATTTTAAAAAATCCACCTAGCCAATTTCCACACAAAAATGTGAATACATCATTGCTCGAATTTAATTCTTCTGTAGTTTTCCCTATTTCTAAAAGCTTAGCTCCGCAGTAAGCTAACATTATCATACAAATTAAATTAGATAATATGCTTATCATTCCATGAGCTGAAAAAAATTGCATAATTTCTTGACCAGTTGCAAACCCTGAACCTATACATATAGATATATAAGCTCCTGCAAACTTAATAATTTCTTTAAAATCTACATTTTTACTCATAGCAACTAACCTTTCTTTTTTTATTTTTTAT
>NZ_DATIRC010000116.1:0-6308 GCF_035470145.1 Romboutsia sp. | reverse complement strand
CCTGCGTATATAACCGGCTTACTAGAGCTCTTAATCATGTTAACAGCTTCTTCTATTTTTTTAGTATCATTATAATTGCATTTATTTTTATTTTTATTTTTATATGATTCATAATTTAAAATATCAAAATTCATTTCTGTAGTAAATATATCCTTAGGTATATCTATAAGAACAGGACCTTTTCTTCCAGTATTTGCAACTTTAAATGCATTTTTAATAGTTGATGGTATATCTTCTACTTTTCTAACTAAGTAGTTATGTTTAGTTATAGATAGTGTTACTCCCGTTATATCTATCTCTTGAAATGAATCTCTTCCAAGTAAGCTAGTTGGAACTTGACCTGTTATAACTACTAAAGGTATAGAATCCATATATGCTGTTGCTATACCTGTTATGGCGTTAGTAGCACCTGGACCTGATGTAGTTATGCATACTCCAACTTTACCTGTACTTCTTGCATATCCATCAGCAGCATGAACTAATCCTTGTTCGTGTGAAGTTCTTATATGTGTAAAATCCTTTTGATAATCATATAGTGCATCGTATAAAGGTATAACAGCACCCCCAGGATACCCAAATAAAGTGTCTACTCCTTCTTTTTTTAAACATTCTAATAATATCTTCGCTCCATTCATACACATCACTCTTTCTATATTACTTGCAAACTGCACCATCGCAGGCACTACTAACTAGTTTTGCATATTTTTTTAAATATCCACTTAAATTTTTATTTCTTATAATTACTTCACTTTTTCTTTCTTGTAGTGTATCTTCATCAACTAATAAGTCTAACTTTCCTTTTTCCAAATCAACTTTTATCATATCGCCATCACACACAAGTCCAATCACTCCACCATCGGCAGCTTCTGGTGATACATGACCTATACAAAATCCTCTAGTTCCCCCCGAGAATCTTCCATCAGTTATTAAACATACACTTTTGTCTAATCCCATACCTGATAGTGCCGCTGTTGGTGTTAGCATTTCTCTCATTCCAGGTCCACCTTTTGGTCCTTCATATCTTATTATAACTGCTGAATTTCCCTTTATTTTTCCATTTAATATAGCTTCTACTGCTTCATCTTCACTATCAAATACAACTACACTTGCTTTAAATATATTTACACTTTCGTCTAGGGCAGATTTTTTTATAACCGCTCCATCTGGTGCTAATGTACCTTTTAATACCTTTATACCTCCCGTTTTTGAATATGGATTATCTACATCTTTAATAACTAAATTATCTTTTTTCTCTACTAAAAGATTATCTATATTAGTACATTCACAGGTTACAACATCTGTATGTATTAAGTTTTTCTTATTTAATTCATTCATAACTGCATATATACCACCTGCATCATCTAAGTCTTGTATGTAATGACTTCCTGCAGGACTTAATTTACATAAATTAGGGGTTTTATCACTTACTTTGTTTATTTTATCTAAATTTATATCTACATTCGCTTCACTTGCTATTGCTGTTAGATGAAGTACTGTATTAGTAGAACAACCTAGTGCCATATCTACAGTTAAAGCATTTTCAAAGCTTTCTTTTGTCATTATATCTCTTGGTTTTATATCTTTTTCTATTAGTTCCATAATTTTTAAACCAGTCTTTTTAGCTAGACGTTTCCTACTTGAGTAAACTGCTGGTATAGTTGCATTTTTACTAAGTGACATACCTAGTGCTTCGCTCATACAATTCATTGAATTTGCAGTAAACATCCCTGAACAAGATCCACAAGTAGGGCATGCTGATTCTTCTAATTCGTATAACTCATCATATGTCATCATATTTTTAGAAACTTTACCTACTGCTTCAAATACAGTAGTTATATCTACATCTTTATCATTATGCCTTCCTTTAAGCATAGGTCCACCACTTATTACTATAGAAGGTATATTAAGTCTAGCCGCTGCCATCAACATACCTGGTACTACTTTATCACAACTTGGGATAAGCACTAATCCATCTAAGCCATGAGCTTTAACCATTATCTCTATACTATCTGCTATTATCTCTCTACTTACTAAAGAATACTTCATTCCCTCATGATTCATAGCTATACCATCGCATACCGCTATAGATGGAAATTCTAAGGGAGTTCCACCTCCCATTAGAACCCCTCTTTTAACAGCTTCTGTTATATCTTTCAAATGAACATGGCCTGGTACTATTTCATTAAATGAATTAACTATACCTACTAATGGATTATTTATTTCTTCATCTATAAGTCCACTAGCCTTAAGCAACGCTCTATGAGGTGCTTTAGTTAGTCCCTGCTTCACATAATTGCTTCTCATTTTTTTTATCCCCCTCTAAAAATGTCATCATAGATCTTAAATTTCTTCCAACCTTAGCCATTTCCATATTATATTCTTCATCTCTATTTTTTAAGAAATTAACACATCCGTTTTTATATTCTTGCATCCATTCATTAGCAAATTTTCCATTTTGTATATCTGTTAGTACTGCTTTCATAGCCTTTTTAGTTTCATCTGTTATAACTCTTTTACCTGATACATAATCTCCATATTCTGCTGTATCACTTATACTGTATCTCATTCTCTCAAATCCACCTTTATATAATAAATCAACTACTAACTTCATCTCGTGTAAACACTCAAAATATGCAACTTCCTTTTGATACCCTGCCTCTACTAAAGTTTCATATCCAGCTTTTATAAGCTCATTAACCCCTCCACAAAGTACCGCTTGTTCTCCAAATAAATCAGTTTCTGTTTCTTCTTTGAATGTAGTTTCTAAAACACCTGCTCTTGTTGATCCTATAGCTTTTGCATATGCTAAAACTGTTTCTAATGCACTACCACTATAGTCTTGGTATACTGCATATAATGCTGGTACTCCGCTACCTTTAGTAAATACACTTCTTACTAAGTGTCCTGGTCCTTTAGGTGCTACCATAACAACATCTACAAACGCTGGTGGATTTATTTGATTATAATGTATATTAAATCCGTGGGCGAATGCTAAAGTATGCCCTTCTCTTAAATTATCTTTTATACTTTCTTCATAAACCTTCCCTTGAACTGTATCTGGCATTAAAAGCATAACCACATCACATTCTTTAACTGCATCACTTACACTTTCAACTTCAAATCCATCAAGTTTTGCTTTTAATACAGATTTACTACCTTCGTGTAACCCTACTACTACATTAACTCCACTGTCTTTTAAGTTTAATGCATGCGCATGACCTTGGCTTCCATATCCTAACACAGCCACCTTCTTATTTTTTAAAACCTCTAAATTAACATCATTATCATAGTACATCTTTTTCATTATAATTTTCCCCCTTATTCAATAATTATTTTTATATAATAATAATTTTTATTATCATTGAGTGTATAGTTATATGCACATTTTTAACAACTTTTTTGCTTATTGTACTGTTATATCATCTACATCATGAAGTTTTCTTATATGATTTAATACCACATCTACAGGTGTTTTATTTTCATCTATTATAAGTTTTATTCCTTTGCTTTCTCCTGTATCTGTAGTCATACTTATAAAATTTATATCTATTTCCTTTCTTCTGAGTGTCATAGCTACTCTTAAAAAAGAATCTATACCTTGATTTAACTTAGCATATACCATTTTTTCCATATATAATTCCTCCTTAAATATAAAAAAACTTCCGTACTTACAAGCAAATTAATATCACTTATAAGGACGAAAGTTATATTTCGCGGTACCACCTTATTTGTAGCATATAGCTACCTCTCATTTATCAGATCATATAATCCTAGCCATGTAACGTTGGCATACGTCTATATTTACTATTATTTCAATATAGAAGCTTAGGAGTGATCATTATATACTATGGTTAATCCAACTCTCAGCAAACGTTGGTTCTCTGTAATTAACTTATTTAGTATTTTTGTCTCCGTCATTGCTTTTTATATTTTATTATTAATACAATTATATTTATGATTTATATATGTGTCAATCTAATTTTTTAAATTTTATGAATTTTTTTAATTTTATGTATTTTTATGATTTAATCCATTATGGTACTTAAATATTGCTTAACCATATAATACCTCCTATCACATGTTGAACTTATGTAAATGCTGCTATTTAGTTTATTAATGATACCTTGAATTAATTTTTATTAAATTTCTTTTTAAAAGTCTGTAACATTTTTATGATTTGTTATATAATATATATAACAAATATATTTTCTATAAAATATATTTGTATATTTGGAGGTGTTAAATATGATTTTAAATTTGGATTTTAATAGTGATGTTCCTATATACACACAAATCAGAGAACAAATTATTAAATCTATAGCAAGTGGTGATTTGAAAATTAATGAATCCTTACCATCTGTAAGGAACATGGCTGAAGAAATTGGTGTTAACCTTCATACTGTTAACAAGTCCTACAATTTACTTAAAGATGAAGGATATATAAACATTGATAGAAGAAAAGGTGCTATTGTAAATACCTTGCCTTTACCTAAAAATGACTTAAATAGTGATAAAATTAAATCTATGTTGGATCTTTTGGTTGCACAAAGCTATCTTTTAGGTATGTCTCGTGAAGAATTTTTAGATTATAGTAATAAATTATTTGATAAATATGGGGTGAAAAATTATGAATAGTACCATAGCTTTAATTGTTAATGTTCCAACTTTACTTTTACTTTATGTATTAATTTACTTTACTCAATCATTAAGTGGTAAAAGACAATTTTATGGAGTTAGCTTAAATAGTGATTATTTTAATAAAAGTGAATTTAAAGCTTTAGATAAAAAATTTAAATTTTTAGTATCTATAGGTTTTATAATATTTACAATAATTACTTTAATTTGTATTTATCTTTTTAAAGCTTATGAAGTTTCTTCTATTTTACCTATGTTAGGATTTTGTTTATATCAATTCTTAGTATATATTCATATTCATAACAAAGTAAAAGCTTCAAAAAGTGAATTAGCTTTAAATATTTCTGATTTGGATTTAGAAAAAACTAAAGTTATATTAGATACTAACTTTATTCATGATAAAAATAGAATTGTAAAAAGATTTTCTATGCTATTTACTATACCTACAGTAATTGTTATTTTAGTTGGAATTTATGTTTTAACTCAATATGAATCTATACCAAACACAATTCCTACACATTGGGGTCCTAGTGGAGCTGCTGATGCCTTTGCTGAAAAATCATTTATTAAAATATTATCTCAAGTACTTATGATGACTGGTATTGGCGTTATTGTTTATATTTCTTCTATAGCTTCTTTAAAAGCTAGAGCTAAGCTTTGTATTGATTCTCTAGATGATAGTAAAAAAGCTCATTTACATTATTTAAATATGTTTGGATTTACTTTCTTCGTTTTAAATGTAAGTTGTCAAATTATTTTTATATCTATATTGATTGCTACACTTAATGCAAGTAGTGTAAATACTTTTGTTTTATGGTCTTGTACTATAGTTACTATATTAGCAGCAATTTATCAGACTTATTTATATTACAAGTCTCCTAGTAAAAGTAAGAATGCTGTTTATTCAGTTGATGATGAAGATTCTTTCTGGATTTTTGGTTGTATTTATAATAACCCAAATGATCCATCATTCTTTGTTACTAAGAGATTTGGTGTTGGTTGGACCGTAAATATTGGAACTACTAAAGGTAAAATATACTTTGCTATTCCATTTGTAATAATTTTACTTTCACTTGTATTTATATAAATAAATTATTTAAGATATTTTTACCTTCTTAATTTTAATGAATTCATATAGTTTTAAAGTCAGACTTATTAGGTCTGGCTTTTTTATTTTGTTAACAATAGATTTATATGAATCATAGTATTATATTGAATATAATTTTTATATTTAATACTATTTGACATTAGGGGGTTAACTATGTACTGCAACGAATATGAACACTGTTTAAAAATGGCATATAAATACTGTCCACAGGTATATAAGGATTTAGACAAACATGCAAAATATGTATGTGATAAATACGATGTAGGAGAATCTATGTATCCATTCCCTAGCGAAGAAAAAATAGAATGTTTATGCGATATGGTAATAGATAGATATGAAGCAGATTGTCGTAGAAATATTGAAGAATATGATGAACTTTTTAGACAATTTGGTGGTAGGTTATTTAGAGATTTAGCTTTAATACTACTTCTACAAAGATTATTGAGAAGAAGAAGAAGACACTATTATCCTGGATATTCTAAATATTTTTAAAAACTAAGTTAAATGATAGATAATTAATATTACTGGAAAATATGAATTCCAGTAATATTAATTAGTCGAAAAC
>NZ_DATIRC010000115.1:0-8402 GCF_035470145.1 Romboutsia sp. | reverse complement strand
CTATAGTTATAACAGGATAAGATGTAACATTTCCTATATTAGTTATATATCGTTCAAAACTTTCTCCACCTTCAAATTTAACAGGAAACTGTAAAGGAAATTTAACTCCTACACCTTTAGTTTCATTAATATTTAATACCTCTGGATACCTAGAATATTTATATGGATCTGGTGATATTAAATTAATAACTATAGACCTTTTATCACTTAAAGAAGTATTTTCAACATTAGCCATCATCATATATTCTTTATTACCCATAGAAAATTCAATTTTTTTAGCACCTTTTCTATATAATATCTGATTTAATTTATCCATATTGCTAACTAAATTATTTGTTATAGTCCCATTCAAAGAAAGTTTTTTAGCTTTTATCTTTTCATTTCCTATAAAACTACCATCAGAAAATAAATCTGATTCAAATAATTGTTTTTCATTATTAAATAAACCATTTAAAACAAATATAAAACCATTATTTTCTAAGTCTAGTCCATCTATTATAAGCATATGACACCTCCTAGACTTGTGATAAAAAGGCTATTTCTTGTAAATTTCTTTCCTTATCGCCTTTATCAAATAAATTCATATTTTGAATAGTAATATTAACAGTTTTGTTGTTAGATTCTTTTTCTTTTTTATCTAATCCTAATAACTTAGGTAATTCTTTTATAGGAAGTATAGCTTCTGGTCCAGCTTCTCCACCTACCATTGCTTTGTTTCCGTTCATACCAAATACAGTAGGCTTTGTTAAAATTCCTCCTTTAGCATACCATTCTACACCTATAGATGGTTTTGCTTTCAACCAATCAGCAGGATTTTTAGACCAGTTATTAATTTTAAAATGAGGTAATTTTATTTTAGGGAAATTTAGTTTTGGCAACTTAATATTAAGACGACTAAACCACCCTTTTATACTATCTACAACATTTTTAACTGTAGTTTTAAGAGTATTAAATGGTTTAGCTGCTCCACTTCCTATTTTTTCAAATACCCTAATTATAAAACCTTTAGCATCATCAATAAATGTTTTAAGATATTCTATAGTAAATTTCCAATTTAATTTCAGTTTATTTAGTGTTCCTGTTATATTTAAAGCGTTATCAAAACCTTTTACGAATGATTTACCAACATCATCTCCGAATTTAGAAAGTTTATTAGCAAATTCTAATATAGGTTTAGTTATCCATGATAATAATTTACCAAGTATAGGTATACCTCTTAATATATCATCAATTTTACTACCTATTTTACCTATCCATTTAGCAGGAGCTAAGAATATTCCTATAGCTAACCAAAGAATTTGTTCCCAGTTCTTAGCTATAAAACCTATCCAAAAACCAGGATCAGTTACAGCATCTACTATACCTAAAAGCATATTTAATGTAGCTTCTAATAAAGCACGTCCTATTTGCCCCCAGTTGATTTTATTCGTAATGTCTAGTATAAATCCTGTTAAGTCACCTATCCCATTTATAGCTAGTTGTATGTATCTACCAAGTTTAGCACCTAATTCACTCCAATTAACTATACCTAAAGCATTTTTAATTAAGTCATTTAGTCCTTTGCCTATTTTATTTGGACTTAACTTAGATAAGTCATCACCTAGAGAATCTGCTACTTTTTGAACTCCTTCTTTCATGTTTTTAGTGCCTTCAAAGAAATCTGTTATTTTCCCATTAGCATAGCCTATCTTATCACCGAAAAATTGCATCCCTTTCATAGCTTGTTGTACTATAGGTATAACTTTTATACCTATATCTGTAGCAAATACATTGAATTTATTTTTAATTTCATTCCATTTTTCATTAAATTTAGCAGCCTTTTTTAAATCTTCATCAGATATGATTCCAGCTTTTTTCTTCATTTCTTCTAATTCTTTATTAGTCATATTCAGAACTGGAACTAATTCTTCTCCTGTTGTCGATAGCAATGCAGATGCTATTGCATTTCTTTTAGTAACATCTTCCATGCCTTGAAGTGATATTATCGTCTCATTAAATATTTGTTCTTGGCTCTTTAGCTTACCACTTGCATCTGTAACACTAAGACCAAGCATACCAAATAACTCTGCTCCTTCACCTGCTCCATTAGCTGCATCCATAGCTTTTTCTCCAAGTGCTGCTAAATCTCCATTAGCCTGTTCCATAGAATAGCCAAAGTTCTTCATAACAAAATCCCATTCCTGGAATGCTTTTGTACTATGTCCAGTAACTTGACTGAATTTTGTTATCTCATTCGCAGTTTCTAGTGCTTTTCCAGTTATTAGTGCTAATCCACCTGCTGTTGCTGTAGCCATTACTCCTATTGCTTTACCTACTACCAATGCTTTTTTCTTTATAGAATCAAATGTTTTTCCTACAGATTCTGCTTTTTTATCTGTTTTGTCCAACTTCTTTAAAGCATCTTCATCCTTGATAAGTATAGATCCAAAGAGTTTAAATATTTCCATTTACTTTTCGCCCTCCTTTCTAGCCTTTAATTGTCTTATTTCTGATACTTCTTTTAGTGTATCTTCTATACTAGAAAGTGTATTTGTAGTTGGTTGCATAAAGTTTTTCTTATACTCTTCAAAACTTATAAAGTTATTTTCATCCATATATGGATATTTAGTAAGCCATATGCTAAAAGCTTTATTCTCAAAATCTTTTTCATATGCTTTATTTATTAACTCTATAGCATTTTCCCAGCTCATATTAAGAATATAATCAATGTTTGAATATCTACTTAATAATAAATCGATACAATCTACTTCATCAATTTGCTTACAGTTATAAAAAAATTAGTACCCTTAACCATTTCTTTAAATTTGGCTATAACTTCTACTATTTCATCTAAATCTTTTTCACCAAATTCTTTATCAGAACATCCACATAAGCCACCTAGAAAATCATTTATTTCTTCTTGTGCTAAATATGAATTTTCAACTATCATTTTAACTATTTCTATGCCTACAGTTTCTTGCTTTTTATCTGATAAATTAATAGAACTTACATCTAAATTTATTTTTTTAAGTATCCTAGATACTTTAAAAATGTCATTTCCGTTTAATTTTCTTAATTCCATAAAATTGCCTCCTATTTTTTACATAAAAATAGCACCTAATAAAGGTGCTATTTCTTATCTATTTATTTAACAAAATCAACATTCCAAGGTTCTACATCACTACCTTCTGTATATGTTCCTGTATAAGTTAAAGCATGTATAACTTCATCTTTATCAGCTAAATTCCAATCAAAATTTTCTAAATTTATAGCATTGTTTAAAGTTATTATTACTGCTTTTCCTTCCTTAGTTTTACCAGTCCATTTTACAGTTTGATAATCAGCATCTTGTATATCACCACTACCAGTTATAACAGTATTACTAACATCATCAGTAACTGTTATACCTGGATAATAAGTTCCATAATCTGCTGGTATTATGCTAAGTGCATTCATAGTTAATTTTGGCACTGACTTATTTATAACAGTTCTTCCTTTTACAGGACCTTTGTCCCCATCTGCTTCTATATCTCTATATTCTCTTTCTACTACGAATTGTCCTCCACCTCTTGTAAGAGCAATATCTGTAGTCCCTATAGAAAAAACTCCATTTCCTAAAACTATCATGGTTACACCTCCTATTTAAAATATGTTTGAATGTTGAATCTAAGCTGTCTATGTTTCAGCTTTTTATCTGGTTCTTCTACTTTAAATCTTTGTTGTCTATAAAAAGTAGGTAATACAAATTCATTAGGTAGATTAGATTCATCTAATAGCTTATCTATTGTATCTGTTAAATCCTCAATGACAATAGATGAATCATTCCTATCCCAAATATCTATAATCAGTACTAAATCATCTCTATGTGTCTTAAATCCATCGTTAACATTAAAAACTATGTATGGATACTCTGCATTACTAGGTGCATCTTCGTGATACACTCTAGGATGCTTAGTTTTTAATGTTTGTAATATTAATTCAAGTAATTTATTCATCACTATTCAACTCACTATACACTTGTTTTGTTAAAGTAGTTATAGTATCAATATTTTCCATAACTGTAGGCAATAAAAAAGGATCTGCTGCTTGCTTACTATTACCAAATTCCCAAGCTGCAGCATAAAAAGACTTACTTCCTATTTGTAAGTCTTTTTCCTTTTTCCTTGCCCAATATTGAATACTTTTTTTTAATCTACCACTTCTTTTTCTAGCTTTTCTTCTAATTTCACTTGCTAAAAATTGACCTATAATGTTATACACTCTTTGAGGTTTTTCTTGTATCCTCTTCTTAGCTTTATCAACTTTGGAAATGTATGATTTATGTGAAGTCCTTGGTTTAGCCATTAACAACACCTTCTAACACTATTTCCAACTTATCTATACTCTTTTGATATGTTCTAAGTATATTATATTCTTTATTGTTATATCTAGCATACTTTTCATCATTATATTCAAATGAATTTATCTCAAAACTTAACTCTGGTTTAAGTCCAGTTGATTGTGCTTGATAAAACTCACTTTGTTTTATGCTCTTTCTAGTTCCAAATATTTCAGTATAAGTCTTAGTTTTAATAGTATCACCTATGGAGTTTTGTCCATAAGTGATATTTATTAATTCTAAAACATCATCAAAGTTGCTCATTATATTCACCACACAGGCTTAAATGTTGTTTTAAAGATTCATATGACCTTTCATATCTCTCACTGTCTTTATTGTCTAATCCAAAGTTAGCTTTACAATATGTTTTTATAGCTTGAATTATAATAGGATCATAGTCATCTATATTATTAACACCTGATATTTTCAAATCAGTTTTAGCTGCAAATATTAAATCATTAATTTCATCATCAAAAGCACTACTTTTAATTCGTAGTGCTAATTTTACAGATTCTATCATATTAGCACCACCTTAAAGTTATTTTAAACTGCTGCTTTTTTCTTTAATACTACTAAAGAGTTCTTTTCTACTACTTTACCATCAACTAATATAACTGATTTAGTCACTAAATCATCAGTATCATTATCTTCATATTTCTTTATACCCATATTAAAGTTAGTGTTTAAAACATAATCTTTAAAGTTAAATAAAAATGCAAATACTTTTCCTTCTTCTAAAGTAGCTGAGAAACTATCTAAGTAATTACATAATATAACTTGTCTACCTAATAAAGTTCTTTCAGGCTTTCCACCTATTCCATAGTTTACTCTAGCTATTGGTTGCCCTGCACTATCTGTAATACCTGTATAAGCCATAAATGTCTTTTTAGTCATACAGTAAACTGCATCTGTTTCATATTCTAAAGGTAATGCTGCTTCTGCATCTATTAAAGTTTTATAATCTATATCAACTATATCTAATAATTGTCCAGCTACAGGAGTTTCTGCTAATATACCTTTTGGTTGACCTGTTCCAGTACCACTTATTATAGATTGTTCTATAGCTTTAATCATAGCATCAGTTATATTATTTATTAAAGTAGATTCAAATACAGCTAATGATGTTACATCTGTTTCTAAAGTAACTGCAACAGCACATCTTAACTTATGATAAGCAAATGTTACAGCTCCATCAACAGGTTGGCTTTGCTTATCACTACCAGCACCTTGAGCAACCCATGTAGCAACTGGCTTAACTGATGATGTAGGTATTGATACTCCACCCTTATATGCAGTTCTAGTAACTAAAGGTAATATCATTCCAGTAGCTTCTAATTTTTGAACTATCTTTTCCATAACTGTAGTTGGTATTACTGTTCCTATATCAGTAGTCTTTGTAACAGTATCAACATTTAAAAATTCTCCTGGCATTGCAGCACCTTTTATAACATGGTTCATAAATGCCTTTCTATATTCTAAACTAGCATACATATCATCATTTGATATGTTATTTGTTGAATCTATTACTGTTCCTGGTATAGTTCCTACGCCTGTATTTTGTAAGTTTGTCACCTTATGATTATCCTGTAATGCTTTTATATTTTCCATTTCTTTTATAGCATTTTGTAAATCTACTTCTACTTTTTCTGCTTCCTCTCTCTTTACTTTTGCATTTTCAAAATCTCCAGCATTAGCAAAATCCATAGCTTCATTTAATAAAGTTGTTTTCTTATTTTTTAATATTTCTATTATTTTCATAGTGTTATTCTCCTCTTAGCATCATTA
Source organism: Romboutsia sp. (assembly GCF_035470145.1). Lineage (GTDB taxonomy): Bacteria > Bacillota > Clostridia > Peptostreptococcales > Peptostreptococcaceae > Romboutsia_D. The sequence continues at coordinate 2,260 of NZ_DATIRC010000115.1, read as the reverse complement.
TTTTTATTTTTTCTTTTTCTATGTTTTGTTGCATTAAAAAATCAACCTTATGGTCCTTCTGTTTAGGAACTAATATAGGTTGATCTCCATTTGCTTGTATTAATTTTTCTATCAGTTCTTCTGGTATTGATGAAAATGAATTATATAATCCTTTTGTTTTGAAGTTACTTAATCCCCTTAAGGGTGATTTATTATTTTCTTCAAACATTATTTCATCAATCAAACCTAATTCTTTTGCTTTTTCAGCCGATAACCATGTTTCATTGTTCATAAGTTCTAATGCTTTTTCTCTACTCATTCCACTCTTAGCCATATATGCATTAGCTATAGTATCATTAGCATTTTTAAGAACTTCTGCTGTATGCTCCATTACTCTATAATCTCCTCTTACTCCTCCAGTAGATACATTATGTACCATTATTTGAGCAGTAGGAGACATTATACTTTTACCAGCCATAGAAATAACACTAGCTGCACTAGCTGCTAATCCAACTATTTCTATTTTTACATCTCCTGGATAGTTTCTAAGTTCTGTATATATTTCACTTGCAGCAAATACGCTACCTCCTGGACTATTTACTTTTACTTTTATAGGCTGTCCATTAGCTTGTTTTAACTGTGATGAAATATTTTTAGCACTTGTATAGGTCCACCCTATCCAGTCATATAACCATTGTGAATCATCTTCTATGATGTCACCTTTTATTTCTATATCCATTTATCTCACCTCCTTTCAAATTATTCTACTTTAGGTTCATTAGGTGGCTTATTATCTACTACTGCAGTATCAAGTCTTCTTATAGGTTCATCTCCTCCTTTGATTGGTCCAAATCCTAAAATTTGTCTCCATTCATTAGGTACAAGTGCTCCTCTATCTACCATATGAACTAAATTTAATTTAGTGCTCATTGATGCATATTGTAAATTTACAGTTTCAAATACAATTTTATTTCCAAATCCTCTTTCTTTTCTAGTAAATAACTTTCTAGTAAATTCATTAGATAATTGTATTGCTAAAGGTTCTATCTCACTTTCATAATAAGAGTTCCATTCATCTTCATTATACTTACTCTGTATGATCTTCTCGTTAGTATTAAAAAATGAATATAATCTTTGTACTGTTTTTTCAGTTTGAGTTGCATTCGGAACATAATCTTTAGGATCAACTTGTTTAGCATCATATTTAGCATCTGCTGCAGCTGCTCCTCCAAATTCTGAATCTATAGATAAGAAATTATCTACAAACTCCTTAGTTTGCTTTTGTATATCTTCTGGTCTTAAACTTTGATTAAACTTTAATAACCATTTAACAGCACTACCATTTTTAATAGCTTTTACTATCCCTTGGTCTGTAGTATTTATTATTTCCATAAGTGGCTTTAAAGCACTTGCTGGACTTTCTCCAAAAATATCATTTTGGTTATAATCTTGTCTTATGTGAATAATATCCTTATATGGATAAGTAACTACTTTACCATTAACCATAGTAACCTTTAAATATAAAAATCCTTGTTTATCGTATATCGCTTCAACTGCTACTGCAGGTACTGGATATAATTCAACAGGATAATCATATTCATCTCTATGTATGTATATAAAAGCATTATTATTAAGTTGTAATTGTGTTACAACTTTTTCTAACATCATCTGTCCTGTCATATAAGGATTTGGTTCTTCAAGTAAAAATCTCATATAAACATCTGGATTAACTTTTAATCCTTCTTTTGAATTATTTCTTATATGTTTAGCTGTTAGCTTTCCTATAGCTTTTGCTTTTGGTCTAATACAGGACCTTATTATATCTGAATGATACATTTTTCCATTCCAACTATAAAAACCATTACCTGTGTCTGTAATCATTTGAAATCTAGTTGAAGATACATTTTTATTAAAGAACTTATCAAATATACCCATTGTTCTCACCTCCTTTCTAAATCATAACTTCATACTCTGACATCTTATCTTTTAATACAACATATCCGATAATTAAAGATACTGCTCCATCTATACGTTTTCTAGAATCAACACCTTTTATAGGTTGAATATTTCCGTTTATATCAACTTTTATCTCTGTATTAGATAAGCACCATTTATCTATAGGATTATTGTTATAAATAACCCTATGAGCCATTAAATCGGCTCTTAATTCTTTCATAGGAGGTGATAAAGTGTGAACACCTTGTCTGACTTTAATCATTGCATCTTTTCCGAACTCATTTTCATATGCTTGCAATAAACTATCATCAACATGCCAAGGATC